>CAYQKJ010000001.1:0-24398 GCA_964418195.1 uncultured Methanosarcinales archaeon
AAGGAAAACATTAAGTAAAGTTCAAATTCACAAATCATTTTCGCCATCATTTTAAGTATAGAAAAAGAAATGGAAAAGAAAAAGATAATAATTCATAGCTTAAAAAACATTAAGTATGAAGAAATATTTGCTAATTAAAAAAAGAAATCCTGAACAAAAATGAAAAGAAAAAAAGAAAGAATAATTCATAGCAAAAAAATAATCAATTGGTTTAAAAAAAATAATTGTTAAAAAAATGAAATGCCTTTAATTAGATATGAAAAATAACTGAACAACACATTGTTAATGAACACTCAAAAGGATAAATTTTTATATAAAAACAAAAACTCATAATAATCATGAGAAGCGTTATTGTTGCTGGACAATTTTATGAAGCCAATCCAAGACTTTTGGAGAAGCAGATAGCTGAATGTTTCACTGGAAAGAAAGGGCCTGGAGAATTGCCTGTGAGCAAGAGAAAAGGCTTTGTTTTAGGGGCAATATGCCCTCATGCTGGCTATATATTTTCTGGGATGTGCGCAGCATGGTCTTACAAGGAGATTGGAGAAGCTGAAATTCCTGATTTGTATATAATTGCAGCTCCCAGTCATACAGGCTTTGGAAGCGGAATTTCAACAGATATCTGGCAGACTCCTTTAGGGGAAATAAGAGTGGATAAGAAGTTTGCAGAAGCATTCATGAAAAAGTCCGGATTAAAAGAGAATGAACTTGCACATGTGGAAGAGCATGCAATAGAAGTGCAGCTCCCATTCCTGCAATTTGTGAATAAGAATGATATAAACAGAATAAAGATACTTCCAATTGTGCTCTCAGATGATGTTGATTACAAAAAGCTTGCGATGGACTTGAAGGAAACAATTGTTGAGACAGGGAAAAAAGTATGCTTTATAGCAAGCTCTGACTTTACCCACTATGGGCATAATTACGGCTATGTGCCTTTCACTTCGGATGTACCTGAAAGGCTGTATAAATTAGATGCTGATGCGATAAAATTCATAATAAAAAGAGATGATGAGGGCTTTCTAAAATATGTTTATGAAACAGGAGCTACTATTTGCGGAGCAATACCGATAGCATTCATGCTTAGAACAGTAAAATTCTCAAAAGCAGAACTTCTACAGTATTACACTTCTGGAGACATAGTTGGAGACTATAAGAGTGCTGTTGGATATGCAAGCATAGTTTTCAAATAAGTTCAGTTAAAATCTTCAGGTGAATTCATGGACATTGTCTGGGAAAAGATAATGAGGATTATACTTGTGCTGATTTTTATTGCAATATTCACTTATCTTATGATAAAGAATGCAACACTGATTTTTCAATAAAATTTATGCCAATCAAAAAAAGGTGATTTGATTTGGAAACAAAGGAATTGGTTGGAATAATACTTTTGTTAATCATTGCATTTGTTTTTGCACTAATCCTTTCTAAAATGATTGGCTATTCTTATTCGGCAGGTGATAGGGAAGCCTGCAGGATGAGCGTGCTTGCCAAGTGGGCTGGGAAAAAAGTAAGCTTTGGAACTGTTTCAAATATCTTTGATTTGAACTGCAAAACACAGCAAGTTGAGATAACAACAGACTCCATAGTGAAAAATGACAAAAAGGTTGAGGATTTGAAAGACCTTAAGGAAGATCAGCTTCAAGAAAAAGTGGAAAGGGCAATAGCCAATGAGATGTATGACTGCTGGTATGAATTCAACAGGGGACAGTTTGACTATACACGCGAAGGTTTTCAAGAGATTGAAAGAGATATAAGAGCGCATGTTTGCGTTGTGTGTTCAGACGTAAGTTTTGATGAAGGTATCAGAAAAAATTTGCCAGAAATAAATGGATTCACACAATGGCTTTCAGAAAACAAGCCAGAAGGAACTGATGTAACATATTACGATTATTTCACAAATAATATGGGAAACATAAAAGAAGATCTTCAAAATTTAAATATGAATGCTGCTGACTCTGTAAAGACAGAAGAATCATATCAGGTAATATTCATGGTTGATAAAGGCACAACAGAAGGCGGTTTTTTACTTTTAGGCACAATCGCAGGCGGCATTGGGGGAATTATTGGGGGCGCGGTAATAGGATTTTTTGTAGGCGGAGGTGTTGGAGCTATTCCTGGAGCAATAATTGGAGCAAAATTAGGCGGTGTAATGGGAGTGGGACTTGGAGCTGCCACTGGCGGCGTCAGTGCTCTAATTGCAAAAGCAGTTCCTCCAGACACATATGTTCCTGTGCTTCTATTTGTTCCCACACAGGCAGTTCCGGATTATTGTAAAAAATATTATTAAAAAGGAATGCTATTCATGAAAATGCTAAAAAAATGTTTTTCTGAAAAAAAAGGAATTGCAACTGAAACCACTGTATTTATGATGTTGGGGCTAGTGATTTTTATTGCTATATCATTAACTGTAATTCTGCCTCTTAAGGAAACTGCAGAAGCTAACAGTGAAAAAGAAGCATGCCAAAAAAGCGTGCTGATGCATTCTAAATTAAGAATTGAAACCAAGCCAATTTCAGAGAGCATAAAGTGCCCTACAAAATTCATAACAATAGAGGAAACTAATGCTACAAAAATAAAGCAGGAAATTGCCAACCAGATGTTTGACTGCTGGGACAATTTTGGAGAGGGAAAGCTTGAGCTCTTTGATGCGCAGAGCGAAAAATTCTGCGTTGTGTGCTCTGTATTGAACTTTAAGGAAAAAAGAATATTAACGGGGTTCACTGATTTCTTGGCAACAGAAAAAATTCCTACGCGAGATATTACATATCTGGAATATTTTACTGGACAAGAGTCTGCAAATCCTCAGATAGCAGAACAACTGGAAATTGCAAAGCAGGAAATTGACACTGGTAAGGAATATGCTGTGGTTTTCACATATGCAAAAACAGCATATTGGTCAAATTTCGGAAAAGCTGGCTTAGGAGCAATTATTGGCATTGTTGGAGGAGTTGCACTTTCTTTTACAGGAATTGGTGCTCCTGTAGGGCTTGCGTTGATTGGAGGAAGCATAGGAACAGCAATAGGAGGAAGCTTAAAAACAAGTCCACCAGAATGGAATGCTGCAATCGTTCTTATTCCTGAAGAAAACATTACTGAACTTGAGTGCACAAGCATTCCAAAAACAAAATAAAATTAAAAAAGTGTGCAAAAAACCAAATAATTTAAATAGTAGAAGTGTATAATGATATATGAAATAGTATACTGATTAAGATGAAATTTTTATCCCAAAAAAAAGCAGATTTGCTGGAATCAACAATAGGAAAATGGGTAATTGCGCTTGCCTTGCTGTTAATACTCATACTCATAGTTGCCGCTACAAAGGATAAATTTGGTAATTTGTGGAATCACATAAAAAACATCTTAAGGTTTAGGTAGAAAAATGGAGCTGGCAATAAATACGATAATAAAATTTGCAATAGTAATTCTGGTTGTTCTTGTAGTAATACTAATCGCAGGAACTCTTTTAAACGGAGTAACTGCCCCCTTTTTACAAAATTTTGTGATAAAATAAAAAGATAAGTGATAGGAATATGAAAAACAAGAAAGGCGTTGACTTAGCAATGAACCTTGTGGTAATTGCTGTTATGGCGCTTATTGTTTTTTTAGTGGTATTTGGCATATTCAAACCAATGGCTGCAGGTTTTGCTAATACTACTGTAGAAGGGGGTAAAAAATTCGGAAGCGGTTTTTTAACTGCCATAAAATCATTGGTTGGTACAGAGGAAGCAAAAGCTGCTGAGCTTACATACGGTGAAAAAGGCACTTTTTATTTTGGTATTGATGAAAAGGTAACAATAAGGGGTCCGAGGGGTCCGCAAGAGTATTACATCAAACCTGAGAAAACAGATGATTCGATAAGCATCGAAGTAAAAGACAAGGATATGAAAGAAAAAATTACAGGATGCGGCACTTCAGAACCTTGGACTTTTTCAATAGGAGATGAAAAGTGCTGCGAAAACGAAAATGTTGGATTATGCATAAAATTCTTGGGATTTGCAGTAGATGAAGGCGGAGAACAAGTAGCAAGTTTGCAGACATATTCAAAATCAGAGGCTATGCCGCCAACTAATACAATAAGATTGGATGTCGAAGGAACAAGAGAATATACTTTCTGGTTTAACAAGAACAAATACAGTATATACTTACAACAAGTGACTTCTAATGGTATTTTACATGATTCTGCAGTCATAATAATCTATAAATTTTATGGAACAACTAAACAGGAGGCGTGCGGGGAAACTTTAAGTATGCATGAAAATGAGGCAAAAACATGTGCGGGAGAAGGGTTTGAAATTTTAATTACAAAATATGATGATAATACAGGAGTGAACAAAGGTGCATACGCTATTGTTTCGATAATTCCGATATCTGTAGGCAATACAGCAGGGTAAAAAATAATGAAAAAACATAAAATAAATTTATTTTCAAATCACGTTTGCTAGAAAAAAATTATTGAAAAAGAAATTTATTAAAAAAGCATATTTTTTTTGTTAATAAAAATTGTGTGTGAAAAATCAATTAAAGATGGGTGGTTTATTGATTAATAAACGCAAAAATAAATGTAAAAAGATTTTTTCAAACAAAAAAGGTGTTGCCGAGGCATTAAGAGAGATTATGTACTTGCTTTTTGCAGTTGCAGCAATATTGCTCATTGCTTATGTTTTTAATTTGATTTGGGGCACATTCATTGCAGTTGATAGAGGCACTTCAAAGAACTTTCAGCTGATGGTTGAAAAAATAAATGAAATCAAAGCAGGAGAGCCGCCGATGCAATACGCTTTTTACATGAAAAAAGGGCTCGTAATAATTGGTTTTGGCGCAAATGAAGGGAAGGTAGTGTATAATTGCGGTTTGGCAAGAGATAGGACCATAGCATCCCCCTCGCTTGGGTCTTGCACAGGAAAAACTTGTATGTGCGTATGCAAGGATGGCAGCTGTACAAAAATTGAGGAGTGCAAGGAACTTGTAGGAGTAAACAACATATATTTTAACGAGACCAAGAAAAAATATACATTTAATGCTGGAGAAAAAGTACCGGGCACTGATTTCACTTATGTTTGCATAAGAATTGGCTGCGGCATAAATTTCGCCCGAGCAGATGCCACAGACTTGTTTGAGATTGAGAAAAAGGAAGAGAATGGGCAAATAAATGTTTACCTGAGAAAAATATAAATTTATGATAAAACGTAAATTTGATTAAAAAACATTAAAAATTTTAAAAGTGTCAAAAAAATCAAAAACCTGTCATTAATAAAAATACATGTGACTTGTCAGTTTTAATAATTCACATAAAATGAGGACAAAATCAAAAAAAGGAGAAGGTACTTCTGACTTGTATTTAATAATTTTTTATGTTATCTGCTTTGGAGCGCTTTTTCTGATGTCAATAAGGTATGTGGGCTCTGTTGCTTTTGGAGATGTTTTTGAGAGAACCTATATTGCCAGAGATTTTGCCTTGGTTATGGGTATGGCTTATGCAAGTCCGGGCAGGTTAGAATACACTTATCCGATAAACCTTTTAGAGAAAAAATTTGAGATGACTGCCGGCAATGGTAGTGTTGAAGTAAGCGGCAAGTCATTAAGCAAAGTGCTGACATCAAAATATGAATATGCCATTTCAGAAAACATAACTGATGAGAAAGTCATGACTAATAGGCAAATAAAAATAATAAAAGATGAGAATAAAATAGAAAAATATGCGCTTGGAAGCACTGCTGATAGCGGAGGTACTGCAAAATAAAAGAAAATCACGTAAAATGAAAAATAAAACTATAAGAATATTAAAAAACAAAAGGGGGGATCAGATTAGTTTTGATGTGGGATTAGCAATACCTCTCTTAATTTTCTTGATAGTGCTCTTCCTTTCCTATGTTTTCTTTACACAGTCATTCATGTCAGTAAAAACATATACTAAGCCTGCTGAAGTGAGGGTTTATGCTGCAAGAATTCTGTATGATAAAGAATGTTTTTCTTTTTATGATGAGGAATTAGACAGGGTTTATCCTGACATCATGGAGGAAGCAAGATTAAATAATGATGTTTTTGAGAAATGCATGAATTTCACTGTAAGAGACCATATGGCTGCAAAGGTTGAAATAACAAAAGAGGATTCAACCAAAGTTGAAGCATTCTATAATAAGGAGAATTATGATTTGTGGCAGGCATTTGTAGGGCTGAGCGGAGAGGGCTCTGCAACAGAATATGTGGAAGAAGGGCCGATTGTTTTAATGGATAAAAATTCTAATACTGAAAAAGCCTGGGTTAAGATAAGTATTTTGATGCCTAGCAGCGCCTGAAAAAACATAAAAATCCATAAAAGATTTATTAATCTAAAGTTAAAGTTCTTTATCTTGTTTTGAAAGCCAAAAAAACTAAAACTTATTAAATTCCAAACCACAAACCCATATTACAATCATTGATTATAATATTATTACAAATAATTGATTCATTACAAAATTGTCACAAAAAAATAGAGCAAATCAGGTAAAAAAACAATATTTAATAAAAAATAAGCTTTAATCAAGAAATTAATAAATAATTGATGGAAAGTAAAATGAAAAATATTGAAAAAATATTTAAGGCAAAAAAAGCAGGCGGCTTGGGAGATATTCTGACAATAGTTTTCTCCATCTTGCTTTGGGCGTTCATAGTGTTGGTGTTTGCGCTTTTGATGTTCACAGTGAAAGGTTGTTCACGTACAGAAGAGGATACAATCTTATCTGAAGAGGGAAGAACTTCTGAAATGAATCTATTTTTGATGAGCTATTTGAGGCAGCCGTTGGAAATAGATGGCAGAAAAACTGATGTGGTTGAACTAATAAATATGTGGATAGCATACCCGAAGGATTATGAAGACAAACTGAAGGAAGAAACCAGCAACCTATTAGAACTTTCAAAACTGAATTGTCCTTCAATAAAGATTTCTTATCAAGACCAGTCCGGCGCAGTAAAGAACAACAGGCAGATTGAGATAAAGAAATCAGAGTGCAATTTAGAAGGGTTAGCATCCATTGCTGTTGTAAGGGGCAATCTTAATGCTTACATAAATGAATATGAAGCTGCTGTTGACGTTCCATTAATGAATGGAATGGAAGGGAATGCTGTTGTGGCAATGAGCACAAGGTATCTGCAGTAAAAAAAGATTACGAAAAAGAGATGTGATTAAAAATGCGATGCGAAATATGCAAGAAAAAAATTGAAGAAACTTTTTTGAATAAGATTGATGGCACTTTTGTGAAGGATGAGAAGGGCAAAATGCACATAATATGCTTTGAGTGCCAGAAGCAACTTGGCACAAAAGAAAAAATCCTTAAAAATCTGGGGAAATGAGAAATAAAATAAAGGAAGTTTAAGTTTAATATGAAACAGCAAAAAACATACAATATCGGTTTACAAAATTCACAATATAAATCCATAATATCAGTTTATTAGTTGAAAAAATTAAAGTGAAAAAATCAAGTTAACAATCAAATTCAACCAATGCCCTGGTAGCATAGTAGCTAATGCGTCGCTCTCGTAAAGCGAAGACCGAGGGTGCAACTCCCTCCCGGGGCTGTTTCTTAATAAGTTTTTTAATTACTTTCTCGGTTCATTATGTAATAATGCTTAATGGCAAATATCTTAATGAATATCTTAACGCTGTTTTGTTGTGTTGATATTGTGTCAATCTTAATTTTTAGATAAATCAGGAAAAAAAGCAACATAAAATATTATATAAGATATACATCATATGATATATTATTAAATAGTTCTTTGCTTATGATTATTTTGTAGCATAATGTTCTTCTTGTTTAAAAATCGAAAAATTCCATGGGAAACATCGGGGTGTTGTTTTTTAAAATGGCTGAAAATGGCTTAATTAGCGCTTTAAAGCGATTTTAGCCAAATGTTCCATAAGAAATTATGGGGGCGCGCCTCTTGTAAAATATAGTTTTCTAAAAAATTATTTATAAACATAAGAGTTTATAAATAAGTTTGCTCTAACTTCTTTAAAAAGGAGTTTAAAAAGAAAGTTGATTATTTTAAAAACAAATGGAGGATTAAAATGGAAAAACGCGATATAAAAGTTGTTAATATTGTGGTGAGCAGTTCTTTGAAGCATGAAATCCCGCTTGAAAAAATGGCTGCAACCTTGAGCAACACTGAATACAATCCAGAGCAGTTCCCTGGTTTGGTCATAAGGATAAAGGATCCTAAGACATCTGCACTGATTTTCAGCTCTGGAAACATAGTGTGCACTGGCGCGAGATCAATGGACAAAGTTGATGAGTCAATAAAAAAGATAATAAAGAGTTTGGAAAAAATTGGAATCAAGATAACCATAAAACCAGAGGTAACAATCCAAAACATAGTTGCTTCAGGCAGTATAGGTGTTGACTTAAACCTGAATGAACTTGCAATGAAACTGAAAAACACCGAATACGAGCCTGAGCAGTTCCCGGGCTTGGTTTACAAGCTTCCTGAAGCAAAGGCAACCTTCCTCTTGTTCAGCAATGGAAAGATAGTGTGCACAGGCACAAAATCTGAAGAAGAGGTAAACAAGGCATTAGACAAGCTGATAGAAAATCTGAAAGCAGTTATGAAGCAGAAGAAAAAATAAACGAAAATAAACTTCAATCACACTAATTTTTATTGCTTTATTAAATCCATTTTATTCGGGTGTCAGCATCAGATAACCTTTGCAATCAGATGCTTTTCGTTAAACTATTTTCAAAAAAAACTAATATCAAAAGCAATCTCAAAGCTAGAAAGACGAAAATATAAGCATTGGACATGTTATCAGACAAGATTTAAGTTTTTGAATTAGTTTTTCAGATTAGCAATTCGTCATAAAAAGAGGGAAAAAATGGAGGCCTCGGAGCAAGTAAAGAAATGGATGGAATTCTTGGAAAGGTCTTACCAGACCCAAATATTTGAGGCAAACAGGCAGGGTAAAAAATCAATCACTATCGATTTTTCAGAACTTGCAAAGTTCAGCCCAGAGCTGGCAGAAGACCTTCTTGAGCAGCCAGAAGACACGTTAAAGGCAGGCGAAATTGCAATTGAGCAGTTTGAGACCTTCAACAAAGAAGCTAAGCTCAGGATAAGGCTGGAAAACATTCCTGAATCTCAGCGCATAATGATTAGAAACGTAAGAAGTGAACATCTCAACAAGCTATTGGTAATAGATGGGCTTGTAAGGCAGAAATCTGATGTTAGGCCTCAAATAACAGCTGCAAAGTTTGAGTGCCCCAGTTGCGGAAATATAATTTCTGTATTTCAAAGCGGAATTTCATTTAAAGAACCTACAAGGTGCAGCTGCGGCAGACAGGGAAAATTCAAGCTTGTAAGCAAAGAACTGATTGATGCACAGGGGATTGTGTTAGAAGAGATTACTGAACAGCTGGAAGGCGGGGAACAGCCTAAAAGGATAAATGTGCTTTTGAAAGATGAACTTGTAAGCCCGTTTACAGAGAAGAGAACAAATGCAGGCAGCAAGATAGAAATTATCGGCTGGGTAAGGGAAATTCCGATAATACTGAGGTCAGGCAAGCGCTCATTAAAGTTTGATTATGTAATTGAAGCCAATAATGTGTTCTCAAAAGAGGGCACATTTTTTGAGATGGAAATAAATAAGGAAGATGAAAATCAGATAATTGAACTTTCAAAGGACCCTAAGATATATGAAAAACTTGTTGCTTCTATTGCACCATCAATTTTCGGCTTTAATGAAGTCAAGGAAGCTTTACTGCTACAGTTGTTCAGTGGGGTGCAAAAAACAAGAAAGGATGGTACAATCTCTAGAGGAGATATCCACGTGCTGCTGGTCGGAGATCCTGGTTCTGGAAAATCACAAATACTGAAAAGGATAACTATTGTTGCTCCAAAAGGAAGATATATCTCAGGAAAAGGCGTAAGCGGCGCAGGTGTAACTGCATCTGTTGTAAAAGATGAATTTTTAGGAGGGTGGAGTTTAGAAGCAGGCGCTCTTGTTTTAGCCAATAAGGGAATATGTTGCATAGATGAGCTGGACAAGATGAGTCCAGAGGACAGAAGCGCAATGCATGAAGCATTAGAACAGCAGACAGTCTCAATATCAAAAGCAACAATACAAGCCACGCTAATGGCAGTAACAACTGTATTAGCAGCAGCAAATCCCAAATTCGGAAGATTTGACCCTTATGAAACAATGGTTGCAAAGCAAATAGACCTTCCTCCTACACTAATAAACAGGTTTGATCTTATATTTGCAATAAAAGATTTACCTGATAGGAAAAAAGATGAAAAAATGGCCAGGCACATACTTAGCCTGCATCAGAATCCAGATATGGATCTTGAAATAATACCCACACCTTTGCTCAGAAAATATATGGCATATGCTAAACAAAAATATGATAAACAGAAAATGAAGCCTGAGCTTACAGAAGCTGCTCTTGACGAGATAAGAAAGTATTATGTGGAATTGCGCTCAGCAGAAGTAGGCGGAGAGGAAGTCAGGAGCATCCCGATCTCTCCAAGGCAGTTGGATGCTTTGGTTAGAATGGCAGAAGCCTCTGCAAAAATCAGACTTTCGGAAAAGGTCACTAAGAAAGATGCAAGAAGGGCAATAGATCTTTTGCATTACAGTTTATTACAGGTTGCAAGAGACAAGGAAACAGGAAAAATTGACATAGACATAATATCAACAGGAGTGGCTGCAACAGAAAGAGAAAAAATAACAAGGCTAAAGGAGATAATAGAAACACTTGAAGAAAAAGTCGGAAAGACAATACCTATTGAGCAAATACTAAATGCAGCCAGAGAGCAGCAGATAAGTGAGCCAGAAACAGAAGAAATGATTGAAAAGCTGAAGCGCTCGGGAGATATTTTTGAACCGAAGCACGGCTTCATACAAAAACTCTAAAGATTCGTTTGATTCATTTTACATTTTCTCACAAAAATAAGAAGGGTGGATGCAAATAAGTTTAAGGAAATAAATGTGAAAATAAACAATTAATCGGGAGGTCAGAGATGCCCCAATTGCAAAATACGGAAAATTCTGAATCAAGTAAAAAAGCAGGAAACTTTATCCCAAATAAAAGACAGACTGCTTACAAAATAAAAATCAATACTCTACTTGAAGAAAAATATGTAAAGACAGATGGTTGGAACCCGAACTTCATAATTATGAATGGCATTGAGATTTCAAGAGTGAATGTTATAGGTGCTGTAATCTCGAATGAGCTTGAGACCTTTGGGAGTGTTGCGTACAGGAATGTTATGATAGATGATGGCACAGGCAAGATAAGCCTGAGAAATTTTGAAAATCCTGAAGCGCTTTCCGGAATAGAAGTTGCTGATGTTGTGCTGGTCATAGGAAAGCTTAGAGAATATGGTTCTGAAAGATACATACTTTCTGAGATTGTAAAGAAGATAGAAGATAAAAGATGGATTGAGCAGAGAAATCTGGAAATAGAGTTACTCTTGAGAAAAATCAAAAGGAAAATGCCTGCAAAAGAGAATGAAGAAGCTGTTGTGACAGAGGAAGTTGTTGAAAAAGCTGAGAATTTCATAGCAAAAGATGCAGAAATAAAAAATAATTCGCACTCTGTTTATGAGCTAGTTAAGGATTTAGACAAGGGAGACGGCGCAGACTACGAGGAAGTTCTGAAAAAAGCTAACTTCAATCACATAAAAAATGCAGAAAATGTCATAAGAAAGCTTTTGGAATCAGGAGAAATCTTTGAGATAAGAGCTGGAAGGCTGAAAGTGATTTGATAAATGTGATAAATCTCTTTACTTTTTTATCTGTAGAAATTTATTGCTCTAATAAAAATCTTCTACAGAATTATAATCCTACCATCCTTCAATATGAGGAATAAGTATTAGCTCAGGCATATGAAAACTTACCTTTCCTGAAATTATATAAAAAGCCAAGGATATGTGCTTCTGACTTCTTGAACAAAAACATCAGCCCTGTATATGCCGATTTCAGAAATTATTCCTGTAATATTTTCAGGATTTACCTTCTCAAAAGCATAGTTATTGATTCTAACCCCTTTAGGCGGCTTTTCCCAAATCTCTTCCTGACCGCGCATCTCCATGTTTTTCTCATAGCCGAAGATGCTTTCGACATCAAATTTCCAAGAATCAGTGCATGCATAAAACGGAATCTCGAACTTGTTGGCAACTTCTGCGAAGAGTTCAGAGCCGATTTTGTTCACAACCTTCCCTTCTGAAGTTATGGCATCTGCTCCTATAAGCACAACATCTGCCTTCTTAAGCGCATAGCGCGCAGCAGAATCAATAAAAAGAGTTACGGGAATCCCGATTGAAGCGACCTCTGCAGCAGTCGCCCTCCCTTGGAACCTTGGCCTAGTTTCAGTGTTGTAAACCTCAAAATGCTTTTTCTGCTTTTTTGCCTCTCTCAAAATTTCCATAATAGTTGAAGAGTGGCAGTGCGTAAACACAACACTTCCATTCCTTATCTTTTGGGAAGCTATATGCGCAATTATTTCCTGTGCAGAATCGAAATGATTTAGTGCAGAGTCAATCCTTTCAACAATGCTTCTTGTGAGCTCGACAACGGAATCTGAATTAATATTCATAAAAACAAACTTTAATGCATTAAACATGCATGGCTCAGTGGGCCTTGCAACAGCTAGCTTTCTCCTTGCTTCGAGCAACTCATTATAGAATACACCCGGAGTTTTTGCATCTGAATGCTTTATTGTCTCTTTTAATGCATTCAGAGCAAACTTTGCAATCACCTCTGCGCCCTGAATCTTCATATCCTTTATTTGCTTAACGTAATCATTAATTATCATTTTTATTACCAAAAACTTGGCTTGCTAAAATATTTTATAAAATATTTTGCTTTACAGATAATTAAGAAAACACTAAAAAAGAAATTTATGCCTTATTTTCTTGCAATTTTCTTCTCAATTTTTCTCTCTGCCTTTTCTATCTTTGCTTCTTCGTGCTCTAACTTTGTCTCTTCAGCAGCAAGCTTGTCTGTTAAGCGCATAATGTTAAAATCTATTCTTGCAATTCTTCGCTCAAGCAACACAAGAATTCTTAAACTGTATACTATAGCAAAAAGGGTTCCTATTATAATTGCCAAAGTTACATATAAAACATTATCTAAAGCCATACTATGCACCTCCTTTTTCTGCTAAAAAGAGAACACGCATATAAAAAGTTTTCTACATTCATCTGCATTCCTTTGCAGTTTTATTGTGAAGAGATGTAGGTTCCAAGACTCATATCAAAAACATATTTTGTGAGAGAAAAAACATTGTTTGATGCTATAACCCTTTTTTCCTCAACCAAAAAATTCAGAATCCTTTCTGTGTTTTCGCTCGGAAATTCTTTTAGAATCTCCTCGAGACACTTTTCTTTTTCTTTTTTAATAAAATCATAAATGGCTATTGCTTCCTCCTTTCCAGGAATTATGAAACAATCAGGGCAAACAGCAATGTAATAAACCGGCTGCTGCTTTGTCTTCTCCTTCTTTTCTACAACAACAGTGGGGTCATAGTAGCTTGCTGGCTTATACTGGCTAAATACCGGCTTATTGTCCTTGTCAAAAAAGTCATAATGCTGACTGCCTGTATCGTCGAAAAGCAGACGAATGGTGTGAGTGGCTGGTTTCTTGCACTGTCTAAAGGCGCCATTCGACTCCAAGATGTGCTTACAATACGCTTCATGAATCTCTATGATATCTGCTTTTGCAGTTACGTATGGAACTGGCTCAAAAGGCTCTCCTCTGAAATTCTTGTCCAGCCCTGTGCCAACAACCACTCTTTTTTTGTTGCCCTCTCCTTTTTTCAGCTTTTCAAAAACATCTATGATTTTAACATCAAAGAAATTAACTTCGTCAAACACTACAACATCTATGAATTCCGGATTTTTTTCCACAACCTCAATTGCTTCTGCAGGATTTTCACTATCTATAGTTATTGCCTCGAAAACCACTTTTCCATCTGCGGTATTTGATATTATTTTGTCAGAAGGGGCTCTTTTGTCAATGTCCGGCTTAAAAACCAGCACCTTGCAGTCAGTATGATACTTTATGTTCTGCGCCCACCTTATGACCTCTTCTGTCTTGCCAGAGTTCATAGGGCCGATATGCATTATGATTTTACCACGAGAATTATTAACGTCAAGAATAGATGCCATCACCCATCAAAAACGCCTATGGAGAACCACATTAATAAATATTATTGATTTTAAGGATATAGAACTGAGGACATTTGCTACTTAAAAATAGCAAAAATCGAAAGGTTTAAATAGTGGCTTGTTTTTCTCACTTTCAAATAGTTAAATGCTTTGTGTGTCTCTATTGCGGTGATAGGGGAGTTGATATTAAAATGATTGTTCAGAAAAACTTTTTGATGAAACTAAAAGACTTTGGGCTCAACACATATGAGGCAAAACTTTGGGTCGCACTGCTTTCAAGAGGCGTGTCAACTGCCGGCGAGCTTTCTGATATTGCAAATGTTCCAAGATCAAGAAGTTATGATGTTCTTGAATCATTAGAAAAAAAAGGATTTATTGTTATGAAATTGGGAAAACCAATAAAATACCTGGCTATACCGCCGGAAGAAGTGATAGAAAGGGTTAAGAAAAATATTATGGAAGATATGGAAGAGAGAACACAATTGCTGAGTGAGTTCAAAGCAAGTGAAGTTCTGACTGAATTAAATGCACTTTTCAAGGGCGGCATTGAATTGGTTGATGTTACAGAAAAGTGCGGGGCAATAAAAGGAAGAGGACACATAGATAATCAGATTGAAAGCTTGGTTAAGAGTGCTGAAAAGAGGATAATTTTTCATACGACTGCTTCTTCTTTAGTGAGAGATGCTCAAAAATTCTCGGATGTGTTTAAAAAACTAAAAGCAAGAGGTGTTAAAATAACTGTCGCTGCACCCAGAACAAAAGATAATTCAAGCATGTTGGATGCACTTTCAGAAGTTGCTGAAGTCAGAAATACTACGGATAAGGCAAGATTCGTCGTTGTGGATGGAAAGCAGCTGATGTTCATGATGCTCGATGATAAAGAAGTACATCCGTCCTATGATACTGGAATCTGGGTGGATACAGGAATATTCGCAACTGTAATTGAAAAAATGTTTGACTCCAGAACAAAAGAAATTAGTGCTGGTGAAATATCAGTGACAAGTTCGAAGAAAAAGTAATTTGCCGATGATTTTTCAAAACAATTTAGTGATGTAGCTGATAATCAGATTCTTTACATAAACACCATGAGAGACACAGTATGCATCAACAGGATGCATCAACAGTATGCATCAACAGGATGCATCAACAGTATGCATCAACAGGATGCATACAAAAAATCAAAAATCATAGTAGGCCTTCGTTAATTGTTTCAGAAACCTCTTTCGGAAATTGTAGAAATGCGTTTTTGGGCGCAACTGCAATTTCCTTTGGTTTCTGAAGAATAATTTTGATTTTATGATAAATCTAATTCTTAAATTTAGATTACAAAAATAAAAAAATAGAAAAAAACAAAAAAAAGACTGAGACCATCATTTCTTATGGAAATATGTTGTTGTTTTGTTGTTATTGAGCATGTTCAATATATTAATAAATTCAGAAATATGCATTTAAAAGATATATTTAAAGATATATTTAAAAATATATTTTAAAAAATAAATAATCGAATCTATTTATTATGATTAATATTTTTATTTCTTTATTTATTTTATTATTTTTCAATATAGAAAAATATAAAAAAGAAAAAAAGTGTTAATAAAATAGATAAAACAATCATTATTTTTAATAATGATGTTTAAAAAATAATCAATTTGAAATATTTTTTATAAACTTTATTTTTATTTAATTAAACAGCATAAACATTTTTTTGTTTTTGCTTTTTTTCCAAAAGAAGCATGGGTGTGAGATCATTTCATTTGCAATGCAGATTTTGTAAGAAAAAAGAAATTATGAATAGTTTTTTATTTTTTCTTGTCAATAAACTTAAGAATAATATGTATTTAAATAAAAATGAATATAACGCTAAAAATTAATGGCATAACCACATCAGGCCCAGATTCCGACGACAAAAAAATAGGAAAGAAAAAATTTTTTAATTTAAATCTCGTAATAGCATCATTTAAATATCCCTCACGAATGATTGCTCAATCAAAAAGAGATTTTATTTCATATATCTCAGATAACACAAAGCTTTAAATACCTTTGTTTCATTTGGAATTTTTTATGGTGCAAAAAGAGGGTAGTAACTTCTTCGACAGATTTTTGACAAACAATTCTCTTTTCATAAATAAAAACGTTCTCCAATCGAATTATACTCCAAATACAATACCTCACAGAGAAGAGCAGATAAAACAGATTGCTGAAGTTCTTGGTCCTGCGCTCAGGAGGGAAAGGCCATCTAATCTTTTTATCTACGGGCAGACAGGAACAGGAAAGACTGTTTCTGCAAAGTACATTCAGGAGCAGATGAAAAAACTGAGTTCAGACAAACAGATTCCCCTCAAGATGATTTATTTAAACTGCAAACTCAAGAAAATTGCAGATACAGAATACAGGCTAATAGCCCAGCTTGCAAGGGAATTCGGAAAAGAAATACCTGCGACCGGGCTTCCGACAGACGAAGTCTACAAGATATTTTTCAGCGCTTTAGACAAGGAAAAACAGATTGTAATCTTAATACTTGACGAAATAGATCAATTGGTTAATAAAGCCGGAGAAGAACTGCTTTATAATCTAACCAGGATAAATGAAGAACTGAAAAATTCACAGGTTGCTCTTGTAGGTATAACAAATCACATTCCTTTTGTAGACAATCTTGATCCAAGAATAAAGAGTTCACTTTCAGAAGAAGAAGTTTTATTCCCGCCCTATAACGCGATTCAGATACAAAACATATTAAGCCAGAGAGCAAAAACAGCCTTCAAGCCAAATGTAATGGGTGAAGGTGTTATAGAAAAATGCGCAGCATATGCTGCAAGAGAGCACGGCGATGCCAGAAGAGCATTAGAACTGTTAAGAGTTTCTGGAGAGATTGCTGAGCGCAGAGGCAATTCAAAAGTTGACATAGAGCATGTTGATGAAGCAGATAAGAAAATAGAGAAAGATAGGATATTGGATGTGGTGGAAGTCCAGCCAAAGCACTTTCAGGCAACTCTTTACTCAATAATTTTGCTCGCTTCAAAGAGAAAATTATCAGCAATATTTACTGGAGAAGTTTATGAGGTTTACAGGGGAACATGCAGGCAGATAAACTTAAGACCATTAACCCAGAGAAGGGTTTCAGACATTGTGGGGGAATTAGATATGCTGGGCATAATAAATGCGAAGGTAATTTCAAAAGGCAGATATGGCAGAACCAGAGAGATTTCTTTTTCAATGCCAAATGAAACCTCTGAGAAAGTAGAGAAAATCCTCAAAGATGCTCTTGGGCTATAGGGTCTCTATATGATTAATTATTTTTTTATTATTCACGTCATTAATAAAATTTCATTAATAAATATTCACTAATTTATTCACAAAAATCATCATTTACAAAAACCAATTCATTCCATTTAACTTGATTCAATCATATTGCATTCAAAATACAAACGCTTCTGGCTTTTTCAAATTCATTTTTGGGGTGGATGAGAAATAGCATACTGATATAAAAAAGCAATATGGAAACATGAAGCGCTTAGCACAGCAAAAGGATTTACAAAAAAGTGGGTTTAATGGAAAAAGAGAGGGTAGACAAAGAGGAAGCTAATAAAGAAAAGATAGCTCTGCTCGTAAAAAAATTTGCAGAAAAGGGGCTGCTTCTCAGCCCAGATGCATTAGAAGCATTGGCAGTTGAAGAACTGTCAAAAGAAAAGAGCTTAGAAACAACAGCGCACACAGATGAATCAAAAGAGTCGAGTATGCTTGTTGTAACCAAAGACGCCTTGAAATTTGCTGAGAAGGAAAAGGAAATAAACTGGGTTGAGTTTGAAAAGGCAAAGACTCTTCAGGAAAGAAAAAAGGATGACAGGATATACCAAAAGTTTGTGGAATATCTCAGCTCGGAAGAGAAGGGCGCTGAACTTTCCGGAGAGAAAAAAGTTCCTGATTCTGTTCAGATTATTGGGTGCTACGAGGAAATTTCAAAAGAGCGAAGCGTTCAGGATTTTGTGGATTTCTTTAATGCAAGATACAAGGTATTAGAGCAGATGCTGCGCAACAGGCAGGAATTAGAAAACCTGATGACCATAAGCAGAGCTGAAAAAAAGAGAGAGCGCGAAACAGTCTCAGTTATAGGGCTTGTTTTTTCAAAAGAGAAGAGGAAGAATGGAAACATAATGCTCACGCTGGAAGACCAGACAGACATTATAAAGATTTTTTTCAATAAAAACAAGAAAGAGCTTTTTGAAATGGCTGAGCAGATAGTTTTAGATGAAGTCATTGGGGTTTGTGGCACAGCAGGAGACAACATAATATTTGCAAATTCCATGGTGAGACCAGACATTCCGGCAACCATTGAGAAAAAGAGTTCTCCTGAAGACGGATACGCAATCTTTCTCTCAGATCTTCATGTAGGCTCTAAAAATTTTCTGGAAGAAGAGTTCAATAAATTTCTAAGATGGATAAATGCAGAAGCAGGAAATGAAAGTCAAAAAGCAATTGCCGAAAAAATAAAATATGTGTTCATTGCAGGCGACCTAATAGATGGTGTCGGCATATACGCCGATCAGGATGAGGATTTGGTTACAAAGGATGTTTACGAGCAATACAGCGAATGTGCAAGGCTTCTGTCAAAAATTCCTCAGCGCATCAAGATAATAATATGCGCCGGCAATCATGATGCCATGAGAATAGCAGAACCGCAGCCTACGCTTTACAAAGACTTTGCAGCAGAGCTCTGGAAGCTTCCGAATGTTGTGATGGTCAGCAATCCAGCTGTTGTGAATATAGGCGCTTCTGAAAATTTCTCGGGATTCAATGTGCTGATGTACCATGGCTACAGCTTTGACTATTATGCTTCTGATGTTGACATGATAAGAATGAAAGGCGGCTATGACAGAGCAGACCTGATAATGAAATTTCTGCTGCAGAGAAGGCATCTCGCCCCAGCCCAGTCCTCAACCCTTTTTATCCCAGACCCACACAGAGACCCCTTAATCATCACAAGAATTCCTGACATATTCCTAACTGGACACATCCATAAATGCACAGTTGCTCAATACAAGAACATAATACTCATAAGCGGAAGTTGCTGGCAGTCAAAAACAGCATTTCAAATAAGGATGGGTCATCATCCGCAGCCAGCAAGAGTTCCAATAATGAATCTCAAGACTAGGGAAGTGAAAATCCTAAATTTTGAAAAATAATAACAAAATAATAACTTGAAATGAGAATCTAAAATGGCAGAAGCTAGTGCAGAAATAGAGAAATATTTCAAAGAAATTGAAGAGAAGCTGAACCAGGCATACAAAATAGCTGATGCTGCAAGGAAAAAAGGGCTTGACCCTGAGGAGCACACAGACATTCCTTTAGCAAGAGATATGGCTGAAAGGGTTCAGGGTATTATATCAGCAGTTGCTCCACAACTAGTTGGCTTAGGTATAATTAAAAGAATAAATGAGCTTGAAAAAAAATATGGAGCCCTAGACTGGAGAGTTGCTTTGGTGATTGCAGACGAAGTTGCCAGTGAAAAATTCTGCAAGTTCAAAAACAAATTGGAAGCAATGGAAGTGGGCATAAGAGCAGGCTTTACATATCATACCTTAGGAATAGTTTCTGCGCCACTAGAAGGATTTACTGAACTGAAAATAAAGAAGAGAAGAGACGGAAAAGAATACTTTGCAGCAAAGTTTGCAGGCCCTATTAGGGGAGCAGGCGGAACAGCAGCTGCATTTTCACTATTGATTGCCGATTATGTTAGAAAGAAAAACGGTTATGACCCGTATGACCCCGATGATTTAGAAGTTGAACGCTATATAACAGAACTTGACGACTATCATGAAAGAGTCACAAACCTTCAATACCACGCAGGCCCTGAACAACTTCAATTCTTAATTAAACATCTCCCTGTAGAGGTTGATGGCGACCCAACTGAAAAATTTGAAGTAAGCAAAAATAAGGATTTGCCAAGGATTGAGACAAACAGAATCAGGGGCGGAGTGGCGTTAGTTGTTTCAATGCTTGCTCTCAAAGGGGATAAATTATGGAAGGAATTGAGCAAATGGGGAAAAGATTTCGGATTAGATGACTGGAATTTCCTTGAGCAATTCATAAAAATAAAAAAAAGGGAAATGGCCAACATAGAAAAGCCTGCAGAAGAGAAGAAAGACAAAGAGAAAAGTGAGGAAACAACAGAGACAACAGCTGCAAATAATATAACATCCTTAGATAATAAGGAAGATGATAAAGGAGAGAAGAAGGAAGAGAAAAAGGATGAGAAAAAAATACTGCCGAACTTTACATACATAGCAGATTTAGTTGCAGGAAGGCCTGTGCTTTCCTATCCAATGAGATTCGGAGGCTTCAGACTAAGGTATGGAAGGTCAAGATTAAGCGGATATTCTGCAACAGCAATACACCCTGCAACAATGCTCGTACTCAAGAAATATATAGCAACAGGCACACAGCTAAAAATTGAAAGACCTGGAAAGGCAACAGCCGTCACCCCTTGCGACACAATAGAAGGCCCGATAGTTAGACTTGATGATGATAGCGTAATGAAATTAAATTCTGAAAATGACGCCAGAAACCTTGCACCAAGAGTGAGAGAAATACTCTTTATTGGAGACATGCTGATTTCATACGGTGACTTCTTAGACAGGGCGCATATGCTGATTCCTGCAGGCTATACAGAAGAGCAGTATGCAAAGGAGCTTGAGAAAGCCATTGTGAACACTTTTGGAAGCATGGACTTGGACAAGCTTTCAGAGTTCACAGGAATGCACAGAAAAATCTTTGAGAAAATATTGAAGAATCCTTTCTCAGCACCCGATACAAAAACAGCCATAATGATTTCTGAAAAACTGGGATTAGCTCTGCATCCGGCATACACACACTATTGGACTGGCATAACCAAAGAGCAGCTTAGAAAATTGATAGAATGGTTTAGGGAAGCCACAATCAGGGAAGAAACAGTTGAAGAAAGAAAAGCAGCTCAAGAACCAGTCCTTAGCTTGGAAAAACTATCTGAAGCAAAATCTTTTGATAAAGAAGAAAAAGATGAAAAAAAACATGTTAAAAAAATAATCCTGCCAAGTAAAAAAGAGGAGAAAAGGATTCTTGAAATAATCGGCTTGCCTCATAAATTCGCTACAGAATTTGTCATAATTGAAAAGGATGAAGCAGATATTTTCCTGAGAATATTTCCATTATTAAAATTAATAGAGCTAGAATCTGCTGAAAGCCCAAAAGTTCTTTCTGAAATCAACAAAGAAATGCAGATTATAGAAGATTCAACGAATGTGCTGGAAGCGCTGAATACAATTTCTGCAATCAAAATAAAAGATAAGGCAGGCTGTTTTATTGGCGCAAGGATGGGAAGGCCTGAAAAAGCAAAGATGAGGCAGCTCATAGGAAGCCCGCATGCGCTTTTCCCAATAGGTGATGAAGGTGGAAAGATGAGAAGCTTCCAGGCAGCAATGGATTCTGGCAAGGTCACTGCAGAACTTCCACTCTATAAATGTGTGAAATGCGATACAAAAACAATATTTCCAATCTGCGAAAAATGCAATGAGCCTACAAAAAAACTTTACTTTTGCGATAGTTGTGGAGAGCTTGAAAAGCCAAACTGCCCTCACAACAGCGCATTGCCCTATAAGACACAAATTATAGACATAAACTATTACATGAGCGCAACAATGTCAAAATTAGGAATAAAAGTGCTTCCTGACCTGATAAAAGGAGTTAGAGGCACAAGCAACAAAGAACATATTCCAGAACACTTGGCGAAAGGAATCTTAAGAGCAAAATATGAGCTCTGTGTAAACAAGGACGGCACAACAAGATATGACATGACAGAGCTTCCAGTAACCCACTTCAGAGCTGCAGAAATCGGAACACCAATAGAAAAACTAAAAGAATTGGGATACACTAAAGACATCAACAGCATGCCGTTGGAAAACGATGAGCAGCTTCTGGAGCTAAAACCTCAAGATGTCATACTTCCAGGCGCAAAATATTCAATGGATGAGCCAGCTGATGAAGTTCTTTTCAGAATATCAAAGTTTATAGATGAGCTGCTAGTAAACTTTTACGGATTAGAGCCATTCTATAATTTGAAATCAAAAGAAGATTTGATAGGATGCTTAGTGATAGGGCTTGCCCCCCATATTTCAGCAGGGATAATTGGCAGGATAATAGGATTCTCAAACACCCAAGGTTGTTTTGCGCACCCACTATGGCATGCTGCACACAGAAGAGACTGTGACGGGGATGAAAATTGCGTTATGCTGCTCATGGACGCATTATTGAATTTCTCAAGAAAATTCCTTCCAGACAAGAGGGGCTCAAGGACAATGGACAGCCCGCTTGTATTGACATCAAAGATAGTGCCTGCAGAAGTTGATGATATGGTGCACAAACTTGATATCATGCCTTCTTATCCATTAGAATTTTATGAGGCATGTGAAAAATACCTGATGCCATGGGATATCAAGATTGAAACATTGGGCTCAAGGCTTGGCACAGAAAAGCAGTATGAAGAAATGTGTTTTACTCACGATGTAAAAAGCATGAATGAAGGCGTGACATGCTCTGCTTACAAGACAATACCTTCCATGGAAGAAAAACTTGTTGGGCAGATGAAGCTTGCTGAAATGATTACAGCAGTTGATGAAGCAGATGTTGCTAGATTAGTTATAGAAAAGCACTTTATGAAAGACATAAAAGGCAATCTTAGAAAGTTTTCAATGCAGCAGTTCAGGTGCGTAAAGTGCAACGCAAAATACAGGAGGCCTCCGCTTATAGGAATTTGCACAGCATGCGGCGGAAAACTCATGTTTACAGTTTCAAAGGGTTTTGTGCTTAAATATTTAGAGCCGAGCATAAGCCTTGCAAAAAAATACAATGTTCCCGAATACCTTAAGCACAGCCTTGAGCTCGTCAAGAGAAGAGTGGAGGGTGTTTTTGGCAAAGAAAAGGAAAAGCAGGAAGCATTGGGCAAATGGTTTGGCTGAGAATCTGTTAATAATCTCTTAAGGAATAACTTTATTAATTTTTTAATGAGTTAGTTTTTAGTGAGATTTAATGAATAATAGAAAATAATTTTTTGTTGCATCTGAATTTTTTGATCAATATAAATTTATGAAGTGTTTAAAATTATTAATTTTTAATGAACACGAATTTAGCGAGTTTAATAGATATTTGATGAATAAACAGTTTTTAATGAAAATGATTTTGGATTTGATGAATATAAGTTCATGCACAGCTAATGAAGAAGCATTATGAAGCATCACAATCAAACCATACAAATAAAAACTATTTGGATAAAAATGTTTTCTATTTGTTTTTCAAATATTTTTTCTGCAAAAATTCTGCAATTCTACAAAAATCTTTATTGCCGAAACCTTTAAATACTGCTTGAAAATCTCGTCAATAATATGAATTATGAACAAATGCTGGACAGGGGAAGAAAAAATATTCCTGAATCGCTGCTTAATACTCAAAGGTTTGAAATTCCAAAAGTATTGGGACACATACAGGGCAACAGGACCATAATGAGCAACTTTCACGCGATTGCAACCACGCTTAGGAGAGCACCAGAGCATCTTCTAAAGTTTGTATTAAGAGAGCTTGCAACACCTGGAGAAATAAAAAAGTCAGCAGTCATAATCGGAAGAAAGGTTTCTGCTTCCATGATAAACCAGAAGATAGAGCAGTATGCGCAAACTTTTGTAATATGCAGAGAATGCAAAAGGCCTGATACAATGCTGATAAAAGACGGTGAAATCACTTTTCTGAAATGCCAGGCCTGCGGCGCAAAATACCCTGTTGAAACCTTAAAATAAACCTTTAAACATAAGATAAAAATGATTGTAAAGATTCATAACACAGAAAGGGGACTTCTTATAGCAATTGCAGATGACGAGCTTATTGGAAAGAAGTTTGAAAAAGGAAAACTGCAACTGGACTTGACTTCTGATTTCTACAAGGGAAAGCATATGAAAGAAAAAGAAATTCTCGAGCTCATTGAAAAAGCATACATTCTTAACATTGTCGGGGAAAATTCAGTGAAATTTGCAATCAAAAACAAACTGATAAAAGAAGAAAACATTCTAAAAGTGGCAAAAGTGCCGCATGCTCAGTGTCTTTTTCTAAAGCAGAATGCAGACGATGAATGAACACAATAATGATTTTTTTATAAAACTTTTTCTCATTATATTTATTCCAAGTCAGATATTTTTCCGCACATAAAATATTTTATAAACACTAATTTTAGAGATGTT
>CAYQKJ010000002.1:0-17103 GCA_964418195.1 uncultured Methanosarcinales archaeon
ATTTTACTCTTGAGTCTCGGAACGCATTTATCTGGCGCTGAAGTTCTTTAATCTGGCGCTGAAGTTCTTTAATCTGCCGCGCGTATATGCGATCTGATTTTACTTCTGGACAGATCTTGCCATCGCGGGAAGTTTTGTGTTCAGAAGCACTGGCACTGCTCAGGTTTAATGCGTCTTCAAGCTTTTTTTTAAATTTTTCTTTTATTTCAGCGAATTCTTTAATTGCGCTGCTTGCCTCTTTGCCAGAATCCGCATCATCCAAATACTGGTCAAGCAGAAAAGAAAGCGTTGTGATGGTCTGGATTGCTCCTGAAATAGCAATTACGCACTCAGCTTTGTTTGTTTTAAAATCGCCCATAAGCGCTGAATCCACAGCAGCCAGCAACCTTTCAGCTGTTTTTTGCAGGGGCTCCTCAAAAAGGTCGTATACTGCTATTGTCGCACAATAATGAAGGCAATGATGTTTGCACTGCTTTAGCTTTTTTCGCTCTAATGCCAATTCGTCCGAGTGCAGCATCTCTTCAATGCTTTTTTTGGATAGGTCGCCTACTCTGTCGGCGCATAAGGAAATGCTGTTTTCAGGGGTTATCTCAATTGTTTTGAAGGTTTTATAACAGCCCATTGCGGGAGTGCGTTCACTTCCGAAATATTTTTTTATCAGCTCAAGATTTTCAAGGGAATTGCCTATAAGCTTGCTGATCTTTTCGTCTTTGGATTTTTTTAGTTCAATAAGCTTTTCAAGCGCTGAATCAAGCGCTTTCAGGCTTTCCTTTTTCACCCAAAGCTCATTTTTTGTGTCCTCAATTTTTTTCATAAACTGGGGAGTTACGAGAAGAGGATGGAAGTGCACCTCATCTATTCCTACTTTGGCTGCCAATAGAAGAAAATCAAACAGTTCCCCGCAGTTTTCATTGATTATTGTGTATGATATGATTATGCGCGGTGTTTTAGAGCCTCTTCTCTTTCGTTCGCTGATTATATTCTTTATTCCATTTAAGGTAAGCTCAAAGCAGCCCTTTACTCCCCGGATTTTATCATGGGTCTCAGGCTTCGCTCCATCCATGGATATAACAAGAGCTGATAAGCGGATGTCAACAAGTTTTTTAGCGAGAGTTTTATCTATAAGAGTCCCATTTGTTGTTATGCATATGTACCTGTCATTATTTTCTTTTATGATTTGAGGCAGATCCTTGTTGAGAAATGGCTCTCCTCCCGTCAGGAAAAGCTGTTTTATCCCAATTCTTCGGGCTTGTTTTATCAGCGAGCGTATCTGGGGGCTTGTCAGTTCACGCTTGTCTTTCAGCTTGTTAAGACGGCACATCGTGCACCTGAGGTTACACTTGTTAGTCACTGATATCTGGATCGCCTCGGGTGCGATAAGCGAATGCCCGGTTATGCGGGAAACATAATATTTTGAAATCCTGTCAAATATATCAAAACTTTCGGAAACATTTGTTTGGCTCATTTGCGTAACCTCTTGTTTAATGCATCAAGCGGGTTGGCTATTGCCTTATAGGCAAAAGATGTTCTTATCTTTATCAATTCAGACTCAATTTTTTTATTTTTATCGCAGATTTCATTGAGGTAATTATAATCTCTTTTTATCAGTTTGTCTATTTCAACATCATTTTTTGTCGGTGAAGAGCTTTCCAGCACAGATAATCTCAGGGCAATATCCTCCTTTACGATTGAAGCAAGCTTAAGCGCATTATTTATTTCCGGCATGATCGTTTCATCTGAACCTTCAGAAACGCGCAGTTTCAGTATCTTCTCATACTTTTCGGTTGATAAAAGCATTTTGTTTAGCAGCTCAGCTATTTCAGAATCGTCCAGGTTATGCTGATTTGCCTTTTCAAGCATAGCGCTATAAATTTTCAGCAGGTCCTCTGATTCAGGCTTGAGAGCGCATCCCTGTACGCACTGATTTTTGCATTCTTTCACTACTTTTCTTGCTTCCCTGAGTTTTTCAGAGGTCCATATGCTTGAAAGGCTATTGTCCCTGAAAGAGCCGATTGAGGCAAAGTTCCTCTCATCATACGGGCACACAAGCCCCACATTTCCCCACAGGCCGACAAAAAGCCGGTTAAATCCGATGAAGCATTTTTTCTGCGAGAAATTTCCTCGGAAATAATCTTTGATCATCTGTGTGTCTAAGGATATGAATGTCTTGCTTTTGTTTTTGTACTGCTCAAGCTCATCAAGCGCCAAGTCAAGCTTGTTGAGTCTTTTGCGCGGGATCCAGAAATTGTTTTCTGGATCCTGGACGAATAGTTTTGTATTGTTTACAAGAATGGGCTGGAAGGTTATTCTTCCAACATTAAGTGACTCGGCAAGGTGCACGAGAGGCATAAGATCATCAAGATTCTGGTTCATTATTATTGCTGCAATGCCTATTATTGGATGTTCTGATTTCTTTTTTGCTTTTATCTCATTTATCAGTTTGATTGCAGTGATTGCCGTATCAAATGTCCCTTTCCCTCTGAGGAAATCATGATTTTCCTTCATTCCATCTATTGAAAAGGTAAGGACCGTGATTCCGGAATCAACAATTTTTTTGGCATTCCGTTTGTCAATGAGGATTGCGCTTGTATTTATGGATGCCCGCATATGCTTTGATGAGATATATTTCAATAGTGCGATGCAGTCTTTCCTTATGAATGGCTCTCCTCCGGTAAGATATACCTCAGGGATTCCCATCGCGCAGGCCTGGTCTATAAGGCTCTTCACTTCCTTGGTGCTCATCTCTTCTGATATTTTGGAAGGATTTCTTGAGATTGTGCACATCCTGCACCGAAGAGGGCATCTGTGAGTAAGGCTTATCTGCATCATTTCGGGTGGGACCAGCGGCTCATTTATCACCCTTGAGAAATAGAATCCGCAGTTCATGCTGAATTCATCTGAATATTCCGAAATCAATTTGCCAAAGCTCTTCCCTTTCCGGACATGCTCCTTTTTTGAAGATGTTTTTCTGGTTTTCATTGCATGAGCGCTTCCAATATCTTTTTGCATTCCAAAATCTCGCCAAGCGTGATTTTAAGCTCATGGCTCTTTTGCCGGTCAAGAGCGGTAAATATGCGCCTTGCCTCCTGCTTGATGGCGTTCTCTTCTGAATCAAAGAGAGCTTCTGCCTTTTTCAGGAGCTCGCTGTCTTCTGGGAATTTTAATTGGGCTATGAAATTTTTGGTGATCACAGGAAAACTGCCCAGATCGGGCCTTAACACGCATGCCTGGAGGCATGGCTTATCGCACTTCTTTATTTTTCTTCGGATTGAGCATGCTTTTTTGCTTTTCCACGCTGCATTAAGGCTGTCAGTTCTCAGGTCGCCATAATCTGAATCGCACATCCATGTGCCTCCAAGCGAATTTACTACGATCCGGATATACCCGTCATAGCACTTTACATTATCGCGCCTTAGGCTTCCTGAGAAATAGTCTTTTATGTTTTTCAGCGTTATCTCATCGACAAATATCAGGTCCCTGAAATCATCGTTCTTTTTCATCTCAATAAGCGAGGTTATCACTTTTTCAAGAAGGGGAAGCCTCTCCTTTGTGACCCAGAGCTCATCATCCAAGAGTCTTTTGTGCATGTCAATATTGTCTGAAAGCATGGGCTGGAGAACAAATATGTTGCAGCCAAGTCTTTTCGCCATTTTCACAAGGGGGATTATATCCTCGAGGTTTTTATTGTGGATTACGCAGTTGATTCCGATGGTGAATCTGCGGTTTTTCTGCTTTTTAAGAAGGCGTATTGAATTGATTGCTTTTTTGAAATTGCCCTTGCCTCTTATGTAATCGTGGGATTTTTCAAGCCCGTCGATTGAGATAGTGACATGGCTTATCTCTGAACGGGCAAGCTTCTGCGCGATTTCCTCATTTATGAGTGTTCCATTTGTGATAAGGCTTATTTGGGGAATGCCTGCTGCTTTTGCATAGTCTATGATTTCAAAGATATCCTCTCTTAGAAGCGGTTCTCCCCCCGACAGGATGATGTGAGGTATTTTCATTTTTGCGGAGTCATCAACAATCTTTTCATAGAGAGATGTCGGGTTATTAATTTTGGGCATTGCTTTCCATATGCTGCAGAATCTGCACTTGAGATTGCAGGAATTTGTTGTGACAACATAGATATTCTCTGGCGGCGACATTGGCCTTCCCAGTGCTCTTCCAAGGTAAAATTCGCAGTCAGTCCTGAATTTTTCAAATCTTGAGTCTTCTTTCGAGTTTTCTTTCATTGGTTTTCCCTGAATGGGACAAAGAGGGGAACTATTGCCCGGAATATCCTTTCCCGCTTTTCCCTTGTTCTTATATCCAAATTTTTGTTGTACCAGTTGCCGTCATTGTCAAAATTTATGCCGTATTTTTCCATATTGATGAATAGATCTGATTCAAGATGCACATTGCATTTAGTGAGGCTTGAGATGCTGTCAATATTCCGCCGGTTCCTGATTATGAAGGATATTGTCTTGAAAAAATCCAGCCAGGTTTCTCCGGGAAATCCCACCATCCACATGGTCATTGTGATTATGCCTGCTTTTTTTGAGTCGGATATGAATTTTTCAGCGTCTTTTATCAGATATCCTTTTCTCATCTGATTAAGTACATTCTGCGATGCGCTTTCCATTCCAAGAGTGATTCTATAAAGTCCTGCTTTTCTTAATTTCTTGAAGAGCTCTGGGCTCATGTCTTTTCTTATTCTTCCCTGGCCGAACCATTTTATTTGAAGATCGCGCCTGATTATCTCATCTGCCAGCGCTTCAAGCGCATTAAGGTCTCCGTCGAATGCAAGGTCATTGCAGTGGAACTCATGAACGCCATAAATGGCAATATCCCGCTCGATTTCAGAGATTATGCTCTCTGGGCTTCTCATCCGGTGATGATTCCAGTTCACATAATCGCTGCAGAATGCGCAGTGAAAGTTGCATCCCCGGCTCATAAGGATGGGCATCACATCTTTTCTGGTGTACTTGTCCATCGGAAGCACTGAGAAATCAGGGATCGGCAGGGCATTTATGTCGCATGGCTCTCTTACTCCGCAGTCGGTGATCTTCCCGTTTTTTTTAAAGAGAATTCCTTTTGCAGGCGCAATTTTTCCTGTTTTTTTTACAGAGCTGGCAATCTCAGAAAGAATCATCTCTCCTTCTCCGACAACGTATGCATCAACAGAATCCGTTGTTTCCCTGAACTGAAGAGACTGCTCTGAGCAGAAAGGCCCGCCGTAGATTATGAGAAGTTTGGGAGACTTTCGCTTAAGCGTGTCTGAAAGCGCATTTGCCACGATGCATGAATGGTCTGTCACTGAGAATCCTACAAGGGATGGGTTTTTTTGGATGATTGCATCGGCCCATTTATCAAGTATCTTGTCATTGATCAGGTTTGCTGACTCAAATCTTTTTTTGTCTGACCAGAAAAAAGCCTTGTTGTAGTCAATAAACTGCCTTTTTTCAGGAAATGAGCAGAAATAGTCCATATTGAAATCAAATGCAAAAGCCTCATGCCCGTCTTCCTTAAGCTTTGCCGCAAGGCAAGCTATTCCGAGAGGGGGCATCTGAATTCCATAAGGCGGCATGTGGACCAGCGCCACAACCAGATTCTTTTCTTTCTTCTTCTCTTTCTTCGTTTCTTTCTTCTTTTCCATTTTCTTTTTATTTGCGCTTTTCATTTTACCTTAAAGAGAATATTTTTCCCAGTGACCCGGCCTTTTCCATTGAATGGCATGCCTGAAGGCACGGTCCGGTGCATTCAAACATTTTCTTCCTCAATGCATACGCCTCTTTTGAGGTCCAGCATTCTTTCAGTGATTTTTCCCTGACATTTCCGCACAGGCCATGGCAGAGATAAACATGGAACTCCGGCTTCGGATTGTGTGTGCAAAGCGCTACAATCAGGCTTTTATACCCGCCGAAGCACTTCCAGTCGCGGAATGTTACCTTATTCCGATAATACTTCTTCAGGAGCGAAAGATCTGGCTCTTCGTACAGGCGAATGTGTTTTCCCCGGAATTTTTTGACTGAATCGATGCTCTCATCAAGGATTTGCAGGTGCTCAGGCTTTATCCAGAAAGGAGTGTCTGTGCTTCTGTCTCTCATTTTTGTATTGTCTTTTACAAGAGGCTGGAATGTCGCAACTTCAAGATTCAGGGAATCAAAGAATCTCATCATCTCCGGAAGCTCTGAGACATTATGATCCATCACAGTGCAGGCAAAGCCGATTGATAATCTTGAATTCTTCTTTTTGCGCGCTGAATCAACAAGCTGGATTGCTTTCACGACTTTTTTGAATGCTCCGTCTCCTCTGGTGAAATCGTGCCCTTTTTCCATCCCGTCTATTGATATGTGGAGGTGAGAAAGCCCTGATTCAACGATTTTTTCAGCGGTTTTTTCATCTATCAATGTTGAATTTGAGGTCACAACAGAATGAATGCCCTTTTCGCTGCAGAATCTGCATAGCTCAAAAATATCTTTTCTGAGAAGAGGCTCTCCGCCAGTCAAAACCACCTGTTTAACTCCAAGATCCGCCCCTTCAGAGATTATCCTCTTGATTTCAGCAGTAGTGAGCTCATCTTCCTCCCGGGAAGGCCTATTCACAATCTCGCACATCTTGCACTTGAGGTTGCAGCGGTTTGTCAGGGTTATCTGCAGAGTATACGGGGGCACAAGCGGCCTGTTTATGGCTCTTGAGAGGTAGAAGCCAAAGTTCTCTTTGATCTCATCAATGTTTTCTTTTTTAATCACGGAAGCATCTCCTAAAGCCTTGTATAAATAATTTGCTCTTAAAGAGCATTTTGTTCACAGCAGATATGAGGGCACAAAAAGGGAAAAATTTTTTGAACGGCATTCTTTTAATTCTGGGATTATCAATTATCTTCCATTAATTGCTCTTCTCATCTTTTTGTATGCTCTGTCAGCTGGCTTCAGTATGAATCGGTATCCCCTTGAATTCCGGAACTCCAGGATTTCCTTTTGCAGTCTGTCTGATTGCTGAGCCATATTGGAGATCTCTTTTTTTAATCCCGCGTTCTCTTCGGAAAGCGCTGTCAATTGGCTTCGGAACAAGTTTATTTCAGAGTTCTTTTCTCTGCAAAGTGCTGCTGACTGTTCGCTGAGTGAATGCATCTCAGAATCTTTTTGGGATAATTCCTGCGATAACTGCAGGATCTTGTTTTTATTGCGGGTGTTTTCTGATTCTTCTTCCGCGAAGCTCTTCTCAATTTTTTTAAATGCTGCTTTAATGGCGGCATAAAGCATTTTTTCTGCCTGATTTATCTCTTCAACTGCATCAGCCAGCTCTCTTCTTTCTTTTACCTCTTTTTCATTGGCAAGTTTCAAGTTCAGCAACCCTTTCATTTCACAGATAAAATGAACTGCATTGCTGATGAATTTGAGTTTATCCTCGTCTGAATAAGATTTTTTTTGCATGATCTCTTCAAGGAAATTTTGCGCCAGATCACTGAAAGAATTTGAGGTCATCTCATAATTTTGCAGGTATTGGCAGAAATTCACGCAGGGATTCCTGCATTTTTTTATCAGTTTTCTCGCATTTTTGGCTTCCTCTGAGCGCCATGCATCAGCTAATTTCTGCTTTCTTACATCTCCAAACGAAGTGCCGCAGAGATAAAACTGCCCTCTTTGCGTTGTCATCAGGCGGTTGAAACCTGCATAGCACTTGCTTTCCTCAGGCTTCAATGTGCCTTCAAAATACGCTCTTATTGCTTCAAGGTGTTTTAGCGTCTGGCTTTTGATAATTGACTGCGCGCCGCGGTTCTTGTGCCTGCGGATGTAAGATTCCAGCTGAGCTATGTTCTTATCGAGAATCCTGAAATTTCCCGGCTTCAGCTCTTCAGGGCTTTTTTCAATTTTCTGGGGGCGTGCATTATTGGATACCAGCGGCTGGAAGTGGATGTCAAAGCAGCCCGGATTCTTTTTTTTATAGCGCTTTTCAAAGAATCTGACTGCAGGCATCATCTCTGAAACATTTGAATTCGTGATTGTGAAATTTGTTCCTATTGTGAGTTTTGAGCCTGACTTTTCTATCAGCGCTTCCAAGATTGAGATTGCTTTCAGGGTTTTTTTGAATGTGCCCTTCCCCCGTATCTTATCATGCCCTTTTTCAAGCCCGTCAATCGAGAAGTCCAGATGCTCAAGCTTTGATGCTATTATTTTCCGGGCCAGCGCTTTGTCAATCAGCGTTCCATTTGTTATTATTGATACATGCATGCCTCTATTCTCGGCATAATCGCTTATCTGGAGTATGTCCTTTCTGAGGAAAGGCTCTCCTCCGAGAAGCAGAAGCGTCTTTATTCCCATTGCAGAGCCCTGCTGTATCACATTCTTGATTTCTGCAGTAGTGAGCTCTTTCCTGTCTCTCATCGTTTTCCTGCTGATGCTGCAGATCGTGCATCTCAGGTTGCAGGCAAAGTTTATGTTTATGTGAAGGCATTCAGGAGTCTCAAGCGGCTCATTGACAATTCTTGAGAAATAGAGTTTGGAAACTCTTTCAAATTCAGCATACGCCTTTTCAATTTCCGCAATTTGCTTCTTCTTTGCCATTTTCATAATGCGTGCTTATTTTCCAGTTCAGCCCTGTAAGAATCAAGTGTCTTCATGGCTTTCATCATCTCATTTTTTCTTTCAGCTAAGCTGAACTTTTTTGAAGAGCGGATGAATTCGGCAGTTATGCCTTTCAGGCTGTACAGCCGCGAATCCGTGAAGCAGGGGAGCAGGCAGGGATTGGCGCAGTTCTTGATTATTCTTCGTGAATTTGCTGCTTCAGGCGATTTCCACATCTCTTTCAGATTCTGTTTCCTTACATTCCCATAAGAAGTATTACATGCAGTGGCTTTTCCATCCATCGAGATGAGCATTGTCTTGAATATGGCATAGCATTTTACCTCATCAGGCCTTAGTTCCCTTCGGAAGTACTTCTTTACAAGATGGAGATCCCGCTCTGAATTGACCAAAAAATCAGGGTATTGCCTTTTTCCTGCGATTATACGGTCCATTACCCGATCAAGGACAGCATATCTGCTTTCGGGAACCCAAAAAGAGGTCAAGTATCTTTTTTCAAGCCGTAAGTTGTTTGGGAGAAGCGGCTGGAACTGCATTGTGTTTGCTGAAAGTGATTTTACAAATTTAAATATCCTCTCAAGCTCTTCAAGATTGGCATTGAGTATTATTGAGATTACGTTGAAGTTTACGCGCGGGTTTTTCTTCTTAAGATCAGACAGTTTTTTCAGAAGCGCAGTTGTTTTTTCAAATGCCCCTGCTTTTCCTCGGATAAAATCATGTGTTTTTGCATTTATTCCATCCAGGGAAATTGTCAGGGAAAGGCTGCCTTCGCTCAGATACGGCTCAATTTTCTTGAATACAGAATCATCTATTAAAATTCCATTTGTGAGTATTCCCGTATTCACCTTTCCGCGGGCGTAATTCAGTATCTCAAAAATATCGCTTCGGAGAAGGGCTTCCCCTCCGGAAAGGACAAGCTCTTTAACGCCCCAGTCAGACATGTCGTCAATTACTTTGAATACTTCCTTTGAGGTAAACTCTTTTCTGGGGTCAAAGCCGTCTTTTGATATATCGCACATTGCGCAGTTAAGGTTGCAGCGGTGGGTTATGTCAAGTATGACCATGGCTGGCTTCGCAGGCGGAATGTTCATCTCTCTTGAGAAATACATTTCGCAATCCTTCAAAAAAGTTTCAGATAAGCTCTTTTTCATTCTTTATTTCCTCGAAAGAATATGGGATACCGGCTTTATTATGAATTTATAGCCTTTTGATTTCTTAAGCATAAGAAGCTCGTGCTCATTTTTTCTTAACTTTGCCCTTGCTTCACGTTCTTCGGCAGTGAGCCTGCTTCTTCCTTTTTTGCTGCATTGGCCCTCTTCATAAGAGAGTTCATCTATTGCAAAGTTTGTTTCAGTGAGGCAGTCAGTTAAGCGCTTCTGCTCTCTCTCTTCTAAGCTATGTCCAGATTTTTTATTTTCCATAATCCTTGAAAAAACTGCGTTTTCATATTCTTGAATGTCGTTTATGATAAGGCTGCGCATTTCTTTTGCCGCTTCAGGCGGTAATGAAGAAGCGTATTCAAGAACTGATGCTGCAATTCTTGAAATGCTGTCTGAATCAGGCCGGGAGAGGCAGTCCTGAAGGCAGGGATTTGTGCAGTTAACTGCATTAATTCTTGCTGCCTGCGCTTTTTTTGATTCCCAGATTGAGATTATGTTTTTTTCTTCCCTGACATTCCCGATAACATCTCCGCACATCATGACATTACCATCAGGCGCCACATTAAATCTCATAAACCCAACAAAGCATTTCCATTCATGAGGTTTAAGCTCTCTTTGGAAATAGCTGGGAATGAGATAGAAGTTTTTTGGCTTGTAAACAAAATCTCTTGAGTCAAATGAGTCTATTTTCTTCAAATCGCTTTTCAATTTCCCGATTTTTTCAGCAGGAATCCACAGCGGATCTGAGTCTGACTTGAGTTTCATGTTGGAGATGTCCTGGACGTAAGGCATGCATGTGATGCTGTTTACTCCGATTCTTTTTGCAAATTTCAGGAAGTTGCTTAAATCACTGCAGTTTTCATTCTCAAGCGTGAATCCCACAGAGACCCATGGCTTTTTTGATTTTTTGCGCTGCTTTGCATATACCAAGGTTTTTATTCCATGAACCGCCCGGGAGAATGTGCCTTTGATTCCTCTTATTTTGTCGTGAAGCTCTGCAGTTGAGCCGTCAAGCGACATTGAAACTGAGTCCAGGCCCAGATCAACCAGTTTGTCTGCAAGCTCTTTGTTTATCAGAGTTGCATTTGTGGTTATCTGCACTTCCATCCCGAAGTGTTTAGCATATTCAATCAGTGGGATAATATCACTTCTTAGAAGCGGCTCCCCGCCAAGTATGCTGAGCGTGGGTATCCCCCAGAGATAAGCCTGCCTTATTATTGATTTCATCTCATTGATGCTCAGCTCTTCTTCTGGCTTGGAAGAATGCTCATAAATGTTGCAGGTTTTGCACCTTAAATTGCATCTTGTGGTTACTGTCAGTTGAAGAACATCCGGCCTTACAAAAGGCTTGTTTAATGCCTGCGAAAAATAAAAGGCAATATCCGTTCTTGCCTTTTTGGTTTTTATAGCTAATTCAGGGTTTATCGCAGATAACAATTCAAAAACCTCACACATCTTTTGGATTAGAATACGCTTTAAATACTTTTTCATATTTAATTGCTGCGCTTGTTAGTTAATACCTGTCCTGCCAGTTTTTAAAGAATAGAAAAATTTATATAGATGTAATAAAAGAGAATGTTTATGGAAGGGATAAACAAAGAAAAAGCAGTGATTGCCGCGCTTTTGCTGGTATTCGTTGTCTTATCAGTGCTTCTTGTGATAATGATCAGACAGAGATCAGCTCAAAAAATGGTCATGGATGATTTTGAGAAGAATTTCCTTCTGAATGTGTCAGGCACAAATGGGGGCATCCTGTCTTATTCTTATGACACAGCTTATCCAAAATCAGGAAGGCAGAGCCTCAAAATAAACTTTTCATTCAGTAATACACTTGAAGCAGGCAGATATTCTGATGCTTATGTGGAAAGAGCTGTTAAACTCAGCCTGAAAAAATACAGATTCATGAATTTCTGGTATAAAGGAGACTCTGGAAATGAAGTTTTCATAAATGTGTTTGAATATTACCCAGATACCGATTCTGGAATGCAGTTAATCTGCCCTCCTACGAGGATCAATTCATCTGAATGGACTCTTGTATCAATCCCGCTTTCATCATTCAGATATGAAGACACAAAGAAAAATGTAAGCAGCATAGGATTGATAAACAAATATTTGATCGCTGTATCCAACCGCAAAAGCGCCAATGGCACTTTCAGCGTAGACAATGTCTATTTCAGCAGGTGAGCCGCCTTCTTCTTTCAGGGATATTGCCTGGCGCAGGATTTATCCTATGAACAGGGGTATTGCTTCAAGAGAAGAAGATGCCTGTATGTATGGCCCGGTGATTTGTGAACGGCCAATCATTGAATGGAGAAAATGTGTTTCTTGTGCTCATCTCATTGAACAATCTGTTTGTTTTCTTCAAATGGGATAAAATGATGCAGGATGCCTTTAAATATTCTTTCTCTCCTTTGTCGCTCTTTAGCATCCAGCTTTCCGACGTACCAATCGCCAATATCGCCTTTATTGAGTTTTATCCCGTATTTTTCTTTGTTCAAGAACAGGTCTGATTCAAGGTGGAGATTGCATGTTGAAACACTTGCGACAGCAGACATCTGTTTCATATTCTTTATGATAAAAAATACAGTTTTCCAAAAATCTAAAATGGTTTCGCCAGGATAACCTATCATCCAGAGTCCATAAGATTCAATTCCTGCTGCTTTTAGTTTTTCAAGAAAAAGTTCGGTTTCCGAAAGAGTTATTCCTTTTCTCATAGAATTAAGTATTTTCTGGGAACCGCTCTCAAGTCCGATATACAGCCGTATCATTCCAGCTTTTCTCAGCTTCATAAGTAATTCAGGAGACATATCGTTTCTGACTCTTCCCTGCCCTGAGAAGGTGATATTGATCTTTTTTATCAGGATAAGTTCAGCAAGCTCTTCGATTTTTTTCAGATCAGAATTTATGATAAGGTCATTGCATCCAAAGTCTTTAATGCCTGATTTCTTATTTTCGCTCGCCATCTCTTCAATTATATTCCTGGGATGACGCATCCGGTTGTTCTCCCAGACATTGCAATCACTACAAAAGGTGCAATGGAAATCACAGCCTCTGCTGAGCAGTATTGGGATGGTTGTTTTGAGGAAATACTTGTCTAAAGGGAATTCAGAGAAGTCAGGGAAAGGTATTGTATCTATATTCAGTTTTTGTCTCTCCCCGTAAAAGATCACTTTCCCTCTTTTTTTTATAGCAACGCCTCGGCAGGGTACAAAACTGCCGTTCTTTTCAAGATTTTCAAGCATTTCCTTGAAGGTCTCTTCTCCTTCGCCGATGACATACGCATCGACTGAATCTGTGGTTTTTCTAAGAGACAATGATGGAAGAGTTGAAAATGGCCCTCCGTAGATTATTTTTAAGTTTGGGTTTAGTGATTTCAGGTGGTCTGAAAGCATATTGCTTACCAGAAATGAATGGTCATTTACGCTGATTCCGACTACATCAGGATTGAATGAGATAATGCGGTTTCCCCATTCAGCCATAATTTGATCTGTGATGGGCTGGGCTTTTTTGAATTCGCGTTCATTACACCAAAGATGAGAGTTATAGTATTGCAAAAAATGCCTTTTTTCAGGATGTTCATAATAATAATCTGCATTTAAATCGAAAACCTTGAAAGTGAATCCAAACTTTTTCAGTGCAGATGCCAGGTATGCAATGCCTAATGGGGGCATGTTAAGAAGATAAGGAGGAGGATGGACTAAAGCTATTCGCAGATTCTTTTTTCGTTCACAAAGTGGCGATGGAACTGGCATGGTTTATGTCGGGTAATTTTTGAATTTTTGGTAATTTTCAAAAAGTTGCATTATACAGGAATATTCTCGGAAAGACCTAAATACGCTGAGTCCTATAGGCAAGGTTATGTTCAGATACTGTCCCTGCAAGATAGCTTATTTTATGGACTATGAGCGTCACAAATACCCCGCAGCTATTAAAAAAACCGGTTATTTTTTCTTTCTTTTTCAGCCTTCCTGTAAAAATAAGTGCAAAAGGTATTGTATAAATGAATTCTTTTATGCAGTATCCAAAGAATCGCCATCCCCTGTTTGTTTCAATCCCTTTTATCTCAGGATGGTCTGGCTGCTTCAGCTTTGTAAGGTAATTCCCTCTGCCGTAATTGAAGCTCTGTTTTGCATATTGTTTTAGATTAGCGGCGCAATAATGGGTTACTTTGATTTGCGGCTGGTATAAAAGCTTCATCCCCTTTTTAAAGCATCTCCAGCAGAATTCCAAATCCTCTCCTGCAGCCAATGGAAAATCAGTGTCAAACAATCCTGCATTATCAAAAACTTCTCTTCTAAATGAGGCGTTGCATGTCGGAAAGAAAATTGCTTGCTTTTTGCCATCGACATAGTCAAAAAATGCATTCTTAGTAAGCCCCTGCCCAACAGCAGCTACAATCCTGCCTTTTGGGGGCAGTGTTTCTCCTCCAATGATCATAGCATCAGGATTCTTCTCATGGGCTTTTGCTATATTTTCAAGCCAGTCAGGGTGAACTATGCAGTCATCATCTGTAAAAGCTATAATATCTGCACTTACATGCTTGATTCCCAGATTGCGCGCTGCTGCCGGCCCCTGGTTCTTCTGCCAGAAATATTTTATGTTAAGATGAGTGTTCTTCTTGATGGATTCCACCATTCTTTCAGTAGCATCACTGCCTCCATCATCAATAACAATCAGTTCATAGTTTTCTTTTGGATAAGTTTGATTTATTAAGGAATATAGTGTTTTTTTAAGAGAGTTGCATCTATTATGAGTAGGAATGATTACTGATACTTCTACAGGCATATAGCGTAACACCTTTTTGATATCTTTCGATTCATACAATTACTTTTTTTACACAGTAACTTTTAATCTTTGTTCTACTATTGATTAGATTATTCCCCAAAATCACACCCTTAATGAACCACACACACCCGCTTATGACTATAATTTTCACATTGATAAAACGCTGAATATCTGAATAATTTAAAAAGGTTATGGTTCGTGATTTTGATATCATCAGGCACAAATAAGGCAGGCGTCAGCTGCTGGATTTTTCATAGATACTTATATTATTAATTCTGTATAGTGTGCTGTTTGCGATAAATGATGAGAACAGTGTTTTGTTGCTGCATTCCAGCGTATACTGTGGCATGACAATCAGCAGCTTAGGATTCCACTCTGCCAGTTCCTTGTCATGGTCTATCTTTGAATACAAGTCAGGATCTCCTTCATAACAGACAAACCTGACAAGATGGAATTGCTCCCGTTGCGATAGGAGGTAAATCTCGCCAGTCCAGCCATAAATTAGAATTCTGTCGGTTGAATTAGTGTGTGCTTTTATGAAGTTGACAACATCCATCTGCTCTTCATAGCTGGAAAAATCACTGTAAAGAAAATGAAAATTTTTGTAGTTGATGTTGTAATTAGGATATTGCTTTGATGAAAAAAAGATTGTTATGGATAAAAGAAATAAGAGAATGATAAAGAATGCAATCTTTAAAATTTTATTTCTGGTCTCAATTATCCACAAAAAACCATTTGCACCAAAAAATGCAATCACTGGAAGGATTATTATGAAGTAATGCCCAAAGGCGGGGGGTATTATGCAGATTAGCAGGCCAAAAAAAAGCCATGATAGGAAAATGTTGTCTTCTTTTCTAAAAGAGATTTTTTCATTTCGCCTGACAAATAAATCAATCAGTCCTATAAGCATCAGGAAAGTAAAAAATGAAGATTCTAGCAAGAGGAATATTAAGAGCCCGTTGGGTATGTATGATGACAATGGCATAGAATAAAATTGGAGAATAAAAAGTAACATAGTAAAAAAGGAGCTTTCCTTTCCAAAAAGTAGATTCAGCAGATATATCACTAATGAATGGCTTCCCTTTATAAAAAATGTGGACAGCGCATTGGTTAAAATTATGCTTAAACAGCATATCATGATTATTAAGAGCAAATGCTTCTTGCTCAGCCTTTTATTTAGCGCCATCAGAGCAATAATGGAGAGTATTATAAAAACATTTGAGGATTTCAGCAAAAAAGCAACTGAAGCCGAAATAAGGGACAGAAAGAAGAATGATGTTTTTTGCTCCTGCTCATACCTGTAAAAAAAGTAGAATGAGAGGATTATTGGAAGGATTGAAAGGGATTCACTCATTGCGAGCATACCCTCAAATATGGGAAGGTTCATGAGGAGGGTATAAAAAAGAGTCGGAAGAAAAGCACGCTTTTTGTCATACGCAAGAGATATAAAATGGTAGAAGATCATTATGGAAATTATAAAAAGAACATCATTGAAGATTCTTACAGGAAAGATGCTGTCCCCAAAAAGTTTTATTAGAATTCCGTAAGTGAAAGTTAGAAGATATGGCTTATTTGTGGAAAAGCTATCTGGTCCTTGGGTCAGCAGCAGCTTGCCCTGAATTCCGAAAAGCCCCTCATCCCTTTCAATCATGGCGTGGAACCACAACATCCTCAAGGAGACGCCAATTATTATTAAGATTAGAAGCGGCGCATAACGGATTATCTTTTTCCGCAAATTTGATTCAGCATTATGATTCATTCTTAATTGCATATATGACCCTCTTTATTATATTAAGCTTATTACGAAGATTTGCAAACATCATTTCACATAAAAAATCACCAAAAAGGTATCTCTCGGTTCTTATCACAGCAAGTTTTTTGAATAGCATCATCCTTATCAAGAGGTATTGAAAATTTTTCTTTTTAAGTTTAAGTAAAGTGGAGGACGGAATTCTTGCCTTGAAGTACTTTTGGGCCAGGAACAGGGAGAAATACACAAAATTGTTGATTTTCCACACTAACGCGTCCTCTGCAAGGGCATTCCAATCAATCCTTTTTTCAGAGATTATTTTGGATATAAGATAAATGTCGCGAAGGGGAGTTGAGGACGCTGGCTGGTAAAGAGCGTGTAGTGAGAGGTGTATGATGTTGTACTCATCAGACAGGACTCTGACATTTTGTCTGTAAATGCGTTTCTTCTTTGAATGACGCCATAATAGATTGTTGTCAATGCAAGAAGGAAAAAACTTTGGCGCAATCTGCCAGTGCGGCTCAATCGTTATCTCAGGATTGGCTTTTAAATGCATATTTAAGTGATGTGAAAAGGCGCGAAAATAATATTCACTTCTGTGATTATTATTAACAAAGCCAAAACTTTTAAGCACTTGTAAGCATTTGTTTAATGATTGTGGCTTAATCAGGAAATCTATATCTGAGGTTCTTCTTGTTTTTATTAGTTCAGGATATGCAAAACCCTTAAGGATGATAAATTTTATACCATTCTTATTGAATGCTTTTGTTATTTCTTTTGTTGATTGGATTAACATGTTTTTCTTTATCCCAGTTATGAACAAGGTTTTATTTAAGGATAAAAC
>CAYQKJ010000003.1:0-15685 GCA_964418195.1 uncultured Methanosarcinales archaeon
TTATTTTCTTGTATATTGCATAATAAAATTATAATTTTTCAAAAAATTAACTCTTTTTAAAAATAATAGTAAAAAACAAAATAATTAATAAGAACAAGCTGCATTAATTTAAAATAGCTGTAACAATTTAGAACATCGACTTAATTTTATGAGGCATTTATATGATTGAAAGAATTCACAAAATAATTTCTTCCTACGGGCTGATATCCAGAAGAAAGGCAGAGGAGCTGATAGAGCAGGGCAGGATTTCTGTCAATGGAAAAATCGCCAAGATAGGAGACAAGGCAGACTCAGAAAAGGATTTAATAAAAATCGACGGTAAGCCCATAAACAAGGAAAGGAAAAGATATATCGTCTTCAACAAGCCGAAGTTTGTGCTCTGCACAATGGAGCATGTGCCAGGAAGAAAGAGCTTGAGCAATTACATAAGGATAAAGGAAAGGATTTATCCTGCAGGCAGATTGGATTATGATTCAGAAGGGCTTGTATTTCTCACCAATGACGGTGAAATCACAAACAGAATAACCCATCCCAGATATGAAATAGAAAAAGAATATTTTGTGAAAATAAACAAGCCGATAAGAGAGCCTGATGTGCATCTTCTCAGGAAAGGCATAATGCTTGAGGATGGAATGAGCTGGCCAGCCAGGGTAAAAGTGCTGAATGACGAAAGAACTATTCTGTCAATAATAATCCATGAAGGCAGAAAGTGGGAAGTCAAAAGGATGTTCCAGAAGCTCGGCTATGAGATGAATTCACTCCTAAGGACAAGGATTGGAAATATCTTCCTTGGAGATTTAAGGCAAGGCAGGTTTAGAAAGCTCTCCTACCAGGAGCTTCAGAATCTCAAGAAACTGCTTGGCATAGTTTAATTTTCTTTATTATTTTTTACTGTTTAATTATTTTTATACTTAAAAATGAAGGAAAAATAATATTTGCAAGCTCTGGCTTTGTAGAAAATATTTTTTCTTAGCTATGAATCATTTTTTTACTTTATTCTCTTATATTCTTTTATCATAGCACCAATCATGTCTCTTTGCCTAGAAACTTTGTCTAAGAAAAATCTTTTATATTTACTTGTCCTTTTCTCTTGTGCTCCTTCACCTTGACTTTTTCTTCTGAAAATTCCTGCCCAACCTGCTTTTTCACTTCAAGAGCAATCTTGTGCCCGAGCAGCTGGCTGAGTGTGGTCATATCTGCTTTTTTCACATCTCCAATATCCCTAATCCTGTTGTTGTAGAGAATCCTTGCTCTTACCCTTCCAACCTGTTCCAATCTAAGCAAGGGCAGTAATTCCTCTTTTGCTCCATAATCAACCCTTATCCTCAGCTTGGCTATTTCATTAATCAGTTTTCTGAACTTAAGGATTCTTGCTAGCTCCTCTGCAGAGTAGAGCAGCCAGTCAGCTATATTCTTCTTGATAGCAAGCTCTCCCGGCCTTACATTGTATTTCTCCAGAATGTACTCTTCGCTCTTTTCATCAATCCAGTCCATAAACATCAGCGCAGTCTTTATTGATTTCAAAAATTCATCATACTCAGCATCATAGAGCTTTGGTTCTTCCTGAAGAAATAGCTCCTGCTTTTCCAAGAGAGTTTCTTCAATTTCTTCATACTCTTTTGTCCTTACATTCAGCAGCGGATACATCTCCAAAGTATTGCATATCATCTGCAGAAATGACAGTTCTGAAGCCGGTTTTCTAAGCGCGTTCTTCAGGCAGTCAATAATTTCATGCGCAGTCAACGGGTCTATGTAGAGCTCTGCCACTCTCTTTCCAAGCAGAGTCGCTTCTATGAATTCTGCGTCACTAGACTCTAAACTGTCAGCTGACACAAAATCCTCCTTCTTCTCAGTTATGAAATCCCATTCTTTCAAGAGAGCCAGCATCTTGTTAATAGTGGCATTGAGCATCTGCATGTTGTGGAACTGATAAGCCCAGAAAGTCTTTTTGAAAAATGAAAATATTGTCTTCCTGCTGTTCACAAATCCTGTTGCTATCAGGCTTAGTAAATAAGTCCTGAGCACTGGCTCAACAGCAAGCTTTGAGTAAATCTCCTCAGGCTTTCCCTTGATATACTTTTTATAGATGCCCCTTTCCTCTCCTGCAGTTCTGGCTATGCAGATTGCCTGCCCCTCATTGTCATAGTTGGGCCTGCCGGCCCTTCCAAACATCTGCTGAACTTCCAGAACAGGAATCCAGTCAGTCCCCCTGTATCCGAATCTCTTCAAGTCTTTGACAATAACACGGAATGCAGGAAGGTCAACACCATAGGCAAGCGTCGGAGTGCAGCATATAATTTTTATAATGCCTTTTCTAAAGGAATCTTCAATTGCTTCACGCTGCTTCTGGGCAAGCCCTGCGTGATGGAATGCTATGCTTTTTTTAACGCAGAATGCTAATCTTTCACACTGTTTTGTGGGTTTTGATAATGCATTCAATATCTCTTCTGACAAAGAATTAAGTTTCTCTTTTTCTGAAGCGTCTATTCCCACTTTTTTCGCTATTTCCTCTGCTGTCTTTTCAGCGCGCTGCTTTGTATTGACAAAAACCAGTGCCTGCTTTTTCTTTTTGAGAGTGTCAAGCACCATGTTTATTGTTACGTCATCCTCGATGTTCTGTATCAGCTCAATTCTTTCAATGTTTTTCTTCAGAATTGCATCAAATTCTTCCTCTTCTTGATATTCCTTCTCATAGTTTCTGCCATCACTCTCTTTTTCATAGTAGGCAGTATCTTCTTCATAGTCCTCTCTAACGTATCTCCGCATGAGAAAAAAGATAATAATCCTGTTTAAAAAACTTGCCAAAATGCCTTTATTGTCTTATTTCCACAATCTTTGAGCCTTTAATTACACTGCTTTTATAAGCAATTTCATAGTCAATGCTGTAGTTTCCTGCACTGATTCCGCCGCAAACATTGCATCTCGGCAGCTGGTATTGAAAGAAAATCTTGTTAAAACCATTTTTTAGGTAAATACTGTCTTGAATGTCCAGCTTTTCATTAATGCCTCTTATGCTGATATTAACGTTTCCGGCATAAGCGCTTGAATAGATGTCAAAACTCATATTCATGATTTCAGCAGAATGATAGATTTCCTTGTCTGTTGAGAAAGAGCTTAATGAGAGCTGAGCACTATTTTGCTCATTTTCTTTTCGCTCATTTTTTCTTATGTCTGCTGCATAATTTACAGTTAATATCAGCAAAATCACAGCCGCCAGAATTATAATTATTATCTTAAATAATCTGCTGGATGATGGAGTTCTTTTCTTTCTCCTGCCCTTCTTATCTTTTACAAATCTCCTATTTAATGGTATGTGCTTCATTTTTTATTTATGCTATTTCTTTGATTTTACAAGTTTGTTTAAGTCATTCAAAATTTTATCTAAATCTATTCCATAGCTCTTGCACACATCCCCAATCTTCAGCATTCCCATCTCAAAGCCAGCCATCGGACAGCCCATGCAAGGCAGGTGATGCTCTGCCAACACCCTGTCAGCGCCTTCTATCTGCAGAATTTCAGCAAGAGTGCTGTCTTTGGTGATGCCCTGTTTCTCTGTTTTTTTTGATTCATCTTTCTTTGTTTTCATATGAATCACCTTTGTATTAAGTCTGAATATTGATATAACCTAGCTTTAAAAGTTTAAGATGGTATAAATATGCCTTTTATATATTTTTGCAATTAAGAACAATACAATATAATACAATTGCATAGAATCCCAGATTATGATGTTAATCTATAACGATAATCTTATGATAATGTGATAATAATATGATGTTAAGAGGATTAATTAGTTAATGCAACTTTAATTAATTTCTTTATCTGCTCCTTTTCATCATGAAGAATTTTATTATCCAAGCAATGATTTTGTCAAGAATGTTTTCCCCTTTCCTGCCTTCCATCACCCCTACACTCTCATTTTCTACTTTCTCTTTTTCCTTTATGCCGGTCTCATTTTCTTCTTTTGTTTCTGGAGTTGGTGTTTCAACTGCAGTCTCTTCTTCTGCAGCTTCTTCTTTTGTTATCGGCAGGTCTGCTGAGTAATCATTTGAAACCGTCTTAAGTTTTTTCTCAGAATAGCTGTAATAAGCAACTGCTTCTGGGAAATAGACTTTTGCTGTTGTTTTTTCTTTTTCAGTCAGGGCTGTTAAGTTTTTCTGATAAGAAATCTTCTTTTCAACACCAGCTTCCAGAGAGACGGACCAAGTTCTTCCAGAATCATCTAATTCCACCATAGTTTCCATGCTTCCAATGTTCTTTACAGACAAGGAAATATTTGTGACAAATCCTGATGTGGAGTTTATTATATTCACATTCTTGTCTATCATTATTGCAGGCCCGGCTATTGGATTTTCCAAAACTCTCAAAGTTATCCCAGAAGAGTTTTTCTCATAGGAATTGCCATCATCATCTTCAAAGAGCATCCTGCTCTCTTTCAGAACGATGCTGCCGTTTGACTTAGGCCTTACACTCTCCTGCGCTGTTATCAGCTGATACTCGCCAGGCAGCAGGTCTTCTGCAGAAATGAAATCCTTTGGATTAACCTCATCAAACTCCTTCTGAATGCTGGGATATATTTTGATAGTTCTAATAGGCTCATTGTCATTGTTTGTTATCTTGTAATTCACAGTCAGAATCTTGCCCTCATAGATATTACTGTCAGGAATCGTTTTCTCAAAAGAAATTGAAAGTGTCTTTGGGACAACAGTTATTGTTGAGGACTTGGTCAAAGAATAGGAATAGTTCCCATAAGTGTATTCTGCAGTCGTATTTATCTCAAAAACTGTGCTGTTGACAATATAAGGGGTTTTTATCTTGTAAAGATAACTTCTTGTAGAACCGGCTCTCAGGTAAATCTCACGTTCAATTTTGCCGGCGTATGTAAATTCTTTAGGAACGGTTTCATAAAGAGTAAGAGAAGGCAGGTCTATGTTTCTGTTGTTCTTAATACTGACTTGAATATAAGATTCAGAATTTTCTTCCACACTTGAAGTGAAGGTATGGCTTATCTCAAGCTTCTCAGGCGGTTTTATCCCAAAAGAAGTTCCAAGAGTTTTCTCGTATCTCTCACCGAATTCAGTGTCATATAAAACCTTGATATTAAAGGGATATGTTTGTGTAGCATTTACAAGCGGTGCTTTGTATTTTGTTTCTGAAGCAACCTGCTGAGAAGAGGCTGGCAGAGTCTCGATGAATGTATCATTCATTGGGGTAATGTTTGTTTCCACATCAACACGAATATTCTTTAACGCTATGAATCTGCTTGGATTTTCAACAGCAACCTGAATTTTTTTTGTGCAATCGCTCTCAATAAGTTCCCCTGCTGTAAAGCTTGTCTTTATGTTTATGGGCTTGAAAGTGCTCTTGATGCTTTCTCTTTTATGAATTCCCCTACTCCTGTTGTAGTAGTCCGTGTATTTGACATCTATGGCAATGTCTGAGCTTCCGGCAAACTTGTTTTTGAAGAACATCTGAAAGCTCCTTGTGGAGTTGGGATTCAGTGCTAGATTCCTGTTGTAGTATTTTTCCGTGCCGTTCAGCAAATTGCTTGAAACCACAAGGACTGAATTGTCAGGCATTACATCAATAGAATCTATAGTGATGATATGAGAATCGTGATTTGTTAAATTTATTGTAATATTGTTTGTTTCACCTATCTCCAGCTGGCTTTTTCCTAAAATATCTTTTACCTCAAGAGCAGGGCTTATTTTTACTGTTATTGGAGTTGAAAATGTGCTTCTCCTGTTTGCACAGTCAAAATAAGAGAGGTTTGCCTTTAAGGACTTCTCTGTCTCTTCATTGGCTCTTATCTTATATGAAAATGATATGCTTGAAGCATTATTTATGAATCCAGTCCAGTATATCGTGTTGCTCTTATTTTGAGTGCCATTCAGAAATATGATTTCAAATTCGCTTGGAATCTCGTCACTAAACAGGATGTCAGTTGCAGAGCAGCCGCCATCATTCACAATCGTTACTCCAATGCTGGCTTCTTCATTTATCAGAAGGTCTGCTTTGGAGATGCTTCTTGTCATCTTTAGTTCAGCATTTACGCTGTAAATGTCAATACTTGCCTTGTAATCCCTTTTTGTGGCGTCAAAAGTGATGTCTTTCAGGCAGAATTTAGTTGCATTCAATGTTGTGCAGGTGTTATTTGCGACATTCACAATGCTGCCTTCGCTTACAATAACGATTTTATCCAATCCTACTGCAAAATTTATCTGGAACGCTATGTTATTGTTTACAAAAGAATCTCCTGCGTAAAAGCTCTTGCTAGCAATCAAAGTATCTGCTTTTGCCAGTCCTGCTGAAAGAAATAAGATTAGTGCTGCAAATCCCAAGGCAATAATCAAATTATTCCTCAACTTATTCAATCTCTTGTTATTAACCTCTTTGTTGCACATTTTATTACTCTTCACTCTTGAGCAGATTAATCTTTTGTAAGCTGATATTCGTTGCACTGATATTCGTAGAGAAGTTTTTCATCCAGGAAGATGGTATTATCCTCAGTGCCTTGAAAAGCGGAGTTTCTGGATAAACATGCGCTCTGCCAGCACTGCTTTCCAAAGCCATGAAGAGAGAATTTTCCTTCATTATGCTGGTCAGCGCAGAAGCAAAAAATACCGACTTCAATCCTGCATTGTCTCCAAAATTTTTTGAAATTTCAGCTTTAAGGTCTTTTTTCTTGGATTCAGGCAGCTTCCTTTCTTTTATCACATATGCCGCATAAAATTCAGAGGCATCATCTGACTTCAAGAGCGAAATCACAAAATCCTTTGAAAAATTCTGTCCATTCAATTCTACACTATCTTTAATATTAAGCTCTATTGCTTGAATATCAAACATGAAAATCTTGTAATAGCCGTTCAATACTGACTTATAATCCATTTTGCTTATATTCTCACTTATCTTGCTTAGTTCCGGCTGTTTAAGCAAGACAAAATCACCTTCTTTCCAAGATGATGAAAATCCGGCAACAACTTCCCCTTGGTCTTCCAGCAAATAAAGCATTGTTTCATTTGATTTCTGTCTGAACTCCTGAAAGTCCTTAAACACAAGGAAACCGCTTATCAGAAGAAAGAGCGTGATGAAGAATCCAAGCACGAAAAGCATTTTCACTATTTTTCTCAATACCTTAAGGAAGATTGAAAGCAGAATAAGAACAATTATCACCACTATTGAAAAAATCAATAACGCAGCAAGCATTTTCTTCCCTCTTTTTTTAAATATGTTTTAAATTTCTTTAAAATTTTCTTATCTTATTGAAAACTTCCTTATCTTACTGTCTTATATTCCTGTTTTTTTATATTTTCTGTTTTTGGGCTCTTTAGCCAGAATATATAGCCAGGATATCAAATCATCTCTTCTTGCACAAGAACATGCAGTGGTCTCTCTCAAAAGGGTCAAGGGTTCTTGCATCAATTACTACTAAATGCTTTTCCAGCTCGTCTCTCACCTCTTTGAATAGCAGCTTTGGCTTTTTCACAACATCAATGCTTCTGGCTTTTAGTGCGAGCATTGCAAAGCCGCCTTTCTTCAGAAAGCAATTGATATTTTTCATGAAAATCTCGACCTGATTTGCCTGGGCAACATCCTGGTAAAGAAAATCAACCTGGCTTACGAGATGCGAATATGAATGAGGTTTGTTGGCATCTGCAAGTATCGGAGCAATGTTTTTTCTTTCAGATGCCAGAAAAACGAGGTCTCTTACAACTCTTGGAGCAAAGTCAACTGCAAACACAAATCCTTTTTCCCCGATGATATCAGAGACATGGCTGACAGTGGTTCCAGAAGCTGCTCCCAGGTAAAGCACAAAATCATTAGGCCTTAATGCTATCTGGTCAGCCCCTTTCATTATGAAAGCAGCAAGTTTGCTCCTGAAAGCATCCCACTCCCTATATTCAACGCCATTCTCAGCCACAAGTTTTTCTCCGTAGACACTTCTTCCGGGCAAAAGGTTCTTTGTAAACAGCTTCTTTCTCTTTTCCTCTTCAGATTGAAAAACTTCGTAAAACTTTGCTTGTTTAATCTCCATGTGATTGTGCCTCATTTCTTCCTGAAAAAATCAATCCTTGCAGCCATTGCTATCCTGCTTGAAAGTCTTCTGGCTGCCCTTCCCTTTTCTGACTTTGCTGCTCGGGCAATGCTCTGATGCTGCGATATGATGCCGTATTTTGGGGGCTTTGATCCTGTCTTCAGATGCCTGAACAAGGCTTTTTCTGCACCCAGCACCTGAATCTTTGAGGAGGGCATCTCTGCGAGCCTGTTCAAGCCGCCTGCAAGCGCTATAATCTTTGCTCCGATAAGAGCGCCACAGGCTGCTGTTATATTTGGAAAGCTTTCCTTCATAATATCTTCAAGATAATTGCTCTGAAACTCAATAATGGAATCTATGTAATCAACTGTTTCCGCAAGCCTTTTCAATGCAGTGATGTCTTTATTGCTGAAATCAGCGCCCATTGGCTCATTCGGCTTTAGATTTGATTCCCTGAAAAGCTCCTCTCTGCTGTTTTCCATAATCTTTTTGACAAATTTCTTGTGGTCCTCGATGTTCCTTGAAACTTCAGGGGCATAAAGCTCATACCATTCTCTGAGCCTCTTTGACAGGAGATTGGCGCTCTTGTTAAGCTCCTCAATGCAGTCAATGATTTGAATCACAATCAAATCCGCCTTCACGCTTTCTTTGATTTTCTTTTTTGTGAGAGCAAGATTTACTTTGCGGAATTTTTCCGCATAATTGTGTGACTTAAAGGATTCCAGAATATTCAGAATTATTTCTTTATCATCACTGAATCTTACTTTTTTTCCATACATATTTTTTACCTCATTTTCAATTTTTTCAGCGTTCTTTCCAAGCACGATTATCTGAAAATCTGGACTTTTTTCTGAACCTTTCTTCTTTTTGGACTCAAGAAGCTTTGCAATCAGTTTCTTTTCGCTTTCAATCAGCATTCCTTTTTCTATCAGGACAGAATTTGAAATCGCTTCTTCTGGGCTGAACTCCAAAGAATCCACTATCTCATGTTTTCCGTTAAAGCAAAAAGCGCCTATGCAGTTCGAAAATATATAATAAATTTCCATAATCCCCCTATCAAAAACAATATCGTGCTATTTTTAAATCTTTTTGAAAAACACGAGCTGGTGCTTCTTAAATGCTATTCATCAATAAGGCAGAGACCCCGAAAGATTTATATATAACTTAACAATTGTTAAGTATTTTGAGCATATGGAATGTGATTAAAACATGAAGGTTCCTTGCGAATTAGTTGTCTGGCATGCACTGCCGGCATTCAGAAGGGAGATTGCTAGAAGCTTGGTAAGAGATATGCACATGAACCAGAGAACGGCTGCAGTTAAGCTTGGCGTAACAGAAGCAGCTGTTTCCCAGTATCTCACAAATAAGCGCGGAAAGGACATAAAGTTCAGCAAGGAGCTTAAGGCTGCAATAAAAAAGGCAGCTAAGGAGATCGCAAAATCAGAAACAGAATATGTTGTTATTGAACAGATGTGTGCATTGTGCAATATGCTAAGAAGCAGAATGCTGCTCTGCAAATTCCATGAGGTTGATGATAAAAAGCCAAAGGGCTGCAAAATTTGTAGGGAGGTGTGCAAATGAAGAATTCAGCTTTGCAAACAAAATCACAGCAAAACCCAAAGCAAAATAATGAAATATCAAAAGATAATGAAAAATCAGAAATAAAAAGAATATACCTGGATTATGCTGCTACCACACCAATAGATCCCAAAGTAGAGGAAGCAATGCTTCCCTACTTGAGGGAGAAGTTTGGAAATGCCGCTTCGCTGCACAGCTTTGGCAGGGAAGCCTATGAAGCGCTTGAGAACAGCAGGGCAACCATAGCACAAGCATTAGGCGCAAAGCCAAAGGAGATAATATTTACTGCATCAGCCACAGAGAGCAATAATCTGACTGTGAAGGGAATTGTATTCGCAAACAAGGAAAAGGGAAATCACATAATAATCTCACCAATAGAGCACGATTGCGTGCTTAACAGCGCAAAATGGCTTGAAAGCAAGGGCTTTGAAATAACAATGCTGCCTGTCGATAAGTATGGCATGGTGAATCCTGAAGATGTCAGAAACTCCATAAAGAAAAATACAATTCTGGTTTCAGTGATGCACGCCAATAATGAGATTGGAACAATAGAGCCGATTTCAGAGATTGGAAAAATATGCAGGGAAAAAGGAGTTTATTTTCACACAGATGCTGCCCAGAGCTTTGGAAAGATTCCCATAAATGTAAATGATATGCACATAGATTTGCTTACAGCATCTTCGCATAAGATGTACGGGCCAAAGGGCGCAGCGCTCCTCTATGTAAGAGAAGGAACTAAAATAGAACCAATCCTGCATGGCGGAGGGCATGAGTTTGGTTTGAGGTCTTCAACAGTCAATGTTGCTGCAATTGTTGGATTCGCAAAGGCAGTTGAGCTTTGCCTTGCAGAAATGAAAAAAGAATCAGAGCGCCAGAAAAGGCTGAGAGACATTTTGATAAAAGAAATTCTTGAAAAGGTTCCTGAATCTTATTTGAACGGCCATCCAAAAGAAAGATTAGCCAACAATGCAAATTTCAGGTTTGATTTTGTAGAAGGCGAATCAATTGTAATGCGTTTAGATGCAGAAGGGATTGCTGCCTCAACTGCTTCTGCATGCTCTTCGCCAAAGCTTGAGCCCTCTCATGTTTTGCTTGCCTGCGGAATTGCGCCTAAGGAAGCACATGGCTCGTTGCGGTTAAGCATAGGCAGGTTCACAAAAGAAGAAGATATTCAGCGCGTTCTAGAAGCAGTTCCAAAAATCGTAGAACAGCTGAGGAGAATCTCCCCATTCAAAAACAAATTTGATGATTGAAATGAAATCAACAATAAAACTACGAAGAATTATAGCAACGTTTGCTTAATAAATAACATACATTTGCACAATAAAATAGTTTTAATAAAAATGAAATTAAAAACTATCAATAATAAATTATTAACAATAAGTCATTATAACAATGAATTTAAAATAAAATCATAAAACGTAACTTTGAGTGAGCAATAAAAGCCTGTCAATGCAATAAAAGCCAAGAGAAGGAATAAGCAAAGAAAAGGAGGATTAAGATGTACACAGAAAAAGTTATGGAGCACTTTGCAAGTCCGCACAACTATGGCAGGATGGAAAATCCCGATGGCATAGGAAAAGTCGGCAATGTCGTCTGCTTACCGCCAAATCAAAAGATTCATATCAATAATGACATAATAGAAATTCATAGAATTTCTAAGAAAGATAGAGCATTATCTCATGAAGGAAGATATGAATGCATAACCAAGGCAGTAAGGCGGGATTATAATGGAAATTTAACACTAATCAAAAACAAGTTAGGAACTATAATGCTGACTCCAGAGCATCTTGTGCTGGCAATAAAAATTCCTAAAGGAGACAATTTTTTAAGAACAAGGTACAGAAAAAAATTAACATCTGCCTGGTATCATGCTTATCAGTTAAAAAAGGGGGATGTTGCCTTGTATCCGATTCTAAAGGCAGAAAAGAATGTGCAATACATAGAGATTGACATTCCAAAACCAAAATGGGATTTCAAGAGCAAAGAACTCCCTGAAAAAATACCCGTTAATTCTGATTTGTTGAGATTATTTGGCTATTTTTTGGCAGAAGGAAACATTCAGGATAAACCCTCCAGCACTTTTATTTCATTCACGCTGAATATAAAAGAGAAGGATATTGTAGCAGACATAACAAAAATATCAAAGAAACTGTTTGGTTTAGATGCAGTTGTCAGAGAAATTCCTAAAAGAAAAACAGCTGTAGTAACTCTGTATAGCGCGAAACTGGCAAGATTTTTCAAAAAATTGTTTGGAAATGGAGCAGCAAATAAAGCGATTCCTGATTTTATTATGAATCTCCCTGTTGAAAAGCAAAAATCCCTGATTTATGGGCTATGGAAAGGCGATGGTTATGTCAATTTAAATAGAGACGGAGCGCGGGCAGGATATTCTACAATTTCTTATAATCTTGCTCAACAAGTAAAAATATTGCTTCTGAGACAGAAGATTGCTCCTTCTATCTATAAAGAGCCGGAAAAAAAGGTCAGAAGCGTTAAACATAAAAGGGCTTATAGAATTCATGTTGGGCAAAGAGATTCGCTGATAAGATTATGTTCGATTCTCAATATTAAGTATAAGCCAAAGTCATATCCTTCTGAAAAGGCGTGGTTTGATGACAATTATCTTTACATGTCAATAACAGGAATTGCGACTCAGCCATACGCAGGAAAAGTTTATAATCTGGAAGTTCAAGATGTGCATTCTTTCACTTCTGAAGCATTTGCACTTCACAATTGTGGCGACGTAATGTGGCTCTACATAAAGGTTGGAAAGAATGAAAAGAGAGAAGAAATAATCAAGGATATCAAATTTGAGACTTTCGGCTGCGTTGCTGCAATTGCAACAAGCAGCGTCATAACAGACCTTGCAAAGGGAAAGACGCTTGAAGAGGCATATAAAATAGACAAGCGGGAGATAGTGAATTCCTTAGGGGGATTGCCTCCGATAAAGTTGCATTGCTCTGTCCTGGCGAGTGATGCACTGGTAGAAGCGATATATGATTATTACTCAAAAAACAAGAGGCAGATTCCAAAAGAGCTTCAGGAAAAGCATGAGCGCATCCAAAAAGAGAAGGAATTTGTCGAGGAGAAATACGGTAACTGGGTGAAGGCAGAGGAAAAGGTGCATGAAGAAGGAAAAATGAATGCAAAAGTTAAATGATTTGCATTGCTGAAAATTCTAGTTTTTAAAATTTAATAATAAAAGAGATGTAGAGAAAATAATAGAAAATAATAGAAAACAAAAAATTTTATAAAGAATTGATTCGATATTCTGATTAAGAGTGTTTTGAAACGATTTCAAACAATTTTGTTAAAAGTATGCTGGTAAATTCAATGAAGATTAAAAAGTGGTTGACGAACGTTCTTGAAAATTTATTCGGAATAGACAGATTCAGCTTTGAGAAGGTTATAATTGAAAAAGCAGTAATGGATGACATTATTGAATTTGCAAAAAGCAACTATCCCAAGGAATTCGTCGCTTTGCTCGGCGGCAGAATAAGGAATAAAAAACTGTTTGTTGACAAGATAATCTACCAGCATTATTTCTCCTCACATGTTTCTGCGATGATGAAGATGAATCTTCCGATACTTTCAGATGTTGTAGGAAGCGTGCATAGCCATAATGGCTATAATAACATTCCTTCAAGAGCAGACATGAACTTTTTCAGCAAAAGCGGTTTTTTCCATATCATCATTGCTTATCCTTTTACCATACAAACAATAGCAGCATATAATGTAAATGGAAAAAGAATAGAATTTAGCATTCAGGAGTAATTTGCATAACAATTTAGATGACAAATTTTATATATTCTAAAATCTAAACATATCATTATGAATGAACTTTTTGATTCTCTAAACACCCACGAGGCTGAAATAAAATCTGAAGCGTTTTACATAATCCTGAATCTTTATGCATATGCAGGCAGATGCGCAATAACGTGGGCTGATGAAATTGCAAAAAAGCTTAATTTCTTTGGCATTCCATACGAGCTTGCAGAAACAAAGCAAAAGGGGCATGCTACTCAATTAGCTGAAGAAGCTTCTGAAAAATACAAGGTAATAGTCGCAGCTGGTGGTGATGGCACAATAAACGAAGTGGTCAATGGATTATTAAAAAACAGCCATGGCAAAAGCTCAGATGCTGTTTTAGGAGTGATTCCGGCAGGTCTTGGAAACGATTTTGCGAAGAATCTGAACATAAGAAGCATAGATGATGCTATAATAGCACTGCAGGATTACTACGCAAAAAAGCAGAACACTTGCCTAATTGATGCAGGAAGTGTCGAGTGGTTTGAAAATGGTATTTCTCAAAAAAGATATTTCTGCAACAATTCAGGAATAGGATTTGACGCTCATATAGTTGCTATAGCCATTGAAAAAGAGAAAAACAGGGAGAAATTTGATTATACAGCTCTTGCATTTAAAGAGCTCTTTAAAATCCCGGCACAAGAAGCCAAGATTAAGCTCATAAGCCAAGAAGAGCGCAAAGAATTCAAAACCAAAATAATTTCCTTGAATGTCGCCCTTGGAAAAACAACAGGCAGGATGATCAACATTGCGCCAAGGGCTTCTAACAGTGACGGTTTTTTTGATGTCTGCCTCATGAAGGATGCCTCATCTATAAGCAGATTGATTCTATTCCCCATCATAATATCAGGATTGCATGCTCACATGCTTTTCTTATCCCATTGGGTTGAATATTTTGACCCGCGAGATAGGATAACCGGAGTTAATATAACAGAAGCACAACTGCCATTCCAGGCAGAAGGGGAATACTTTGGAGAAACACCGGCTTACTACACTATAATGCCAAGAGCAATCAACGCGATATACAAAAAGGATGAGTTTGTTAGACAGAGCGTAGGCGAAATGGAGATAAGAAGACACAGATGTAACAGATATGTCTTTCATTCCTGAATTCTTTTAAGACATGATGCGTAATTAAAATGCAATTATTATCCATCTTATTGTTTATCTTTTATTACTCGTCCTATTATCCGCCTTCCCAATTATGCTATTTTCCAAATTATATTTTTTTTATGTCTAAATCATACTTTCTTTAATAATCACTTTTTTGATAATACTCTCCTCTACTTTTTCCCATCTTTCTACTCTATTCCATATTCATATTTGGAAAAATATTTAAGCAGCATTTGATTATTCTCGCATATGTCTTTTTTTCTAAAATTCAGGGAAGGATACATTGAAGAAAAAAGAGATTTGATAGATGAGATTGTCGATAAAATACGCTCTGCAGACATAAAGGATATGCGCATCAAGAATATAAATTCTATCGGCGGCATGCTGGTGCATGAGCCAGAAGAACATCTTTTCCTAATTGATATAAATGACAAATTTGCTGATGTCAAGATGACTGATGACCTGTTTATTATGAAAGATAGCACAACCTATTCAAATCCTTCAGAGCTGAGCTCTTTTCTTAATTCAGCGAAAAATTCACAGCGCTTGAAAAACATCAGCATAATATCTGTTCCAGAAAGATACGATGCAGCAACTGCTTTTAGTGAGATATTAAAACTATTTAAGAAAACTTAAGGAAGATGTGTGAAAAGGAGGATGTGTGAATGTTCATAGAACGCAGGATAATTGTGATGAAGATAAGAAAGCCGGGAAAAAAGGATATAAATGAGGAACTCCAGTGGCTTGGAAATTCCCTTGGGCTTTTTGGAGAGCGGGACAAGGACAAGTCCTGCTATAGATTATTTGTAGAACTGCTGAAAAACTCAGATAAGGAAATAAGCAGTGACGAATTGGCTTATAAGCTTGGGCTCAGCAGGAGCGCCGTAGTGCACCACCTGAACAATCTGATAAAGTCAGGCATAATAATCTCTGAAAAAAACAGATACATGCTCAGGGTCAATAAGCTCCAAGAACTGGTTGATGAGCTTAGAGAGGATTTATCCCACCTTCTTGATGATTTGAAAGAGACTGCAAAAGAAATAGATGAACGTCTTGAAAAGAAATAATAAAAATAATTGAAATAATGAAAATAATTGTTTTCTGTATCTTATTTTTTCTTTGCTTTTATTCCTTCTTTGCTTTTCTTATTTC
>CAYQKJ010000004.1:0-15393 GCA_964418195.1 uncultured Methanosarcinales archaeon
CTATAATTTCTTTTTTAATATTTTCTTTCTAGTATCTTGTAATTTTCAACTTTTGAAACTTGCATCATCAAAATTTTCCACTTTACATACACTTTGTGTTTTATAGTCTCTGGTATTTATTGTTTCTAATCCTTATTATCAAATTATAAAAAATCTTATGACAAGAATATGGTTTTGAACATCAGAACTGTTTAAACAATTTATTTAGTAATCTACTCACTTAAATTTTACATTCTTCATTCCAGAAAGTCCCTTCATGCCGCCTACTTTCCTCACGAGCTGCTCCACATTCTTCGGGCTTCCGCCCTTGAACATTTTTATCAATTTCTTGCTCTGTTTATACTGCTTCAATAATTCCCTCACTTCTTTTATGCTTGTTCCAGAGCCCTTGCTTATGCGCTCTATTCTTAAAATATCTATAATTTCAGGGTCTTCGAGCTCCTCTCTGCTCATTGAATCCATTATATAACGCCACTTCTGGAGCTTCTCTTCCTGCACATTCAGTAAATCATTAGGTATTGACATCTGGCTGAGCCCAGGAACCATATTGAAAATATTGCTCAAAGGCCCCATCTTCTTAACAGACTGCATCTGTTCATAGAGGTCTATCAGATTAAATTCGCCCTTCAATAATCTCTTCTTTATGTCTTCTGCTTCTTCTTCAGAAATCGCCTCTTTTGCTTTCTGCAGCAATGCCTCCAAATCCCCCATTCCGAGCATTCTTGAAACAAAACCCTTTGGATTGAATTCTTCCAAATCTTCAATCTTCTCTCCAACTCCCACAAACTTCACTGGGGTGCCTGTCGCTGCGCATGCAGTAAGTGCCCCTCCCCCTTTTGCAGTGCCTTCAAGTTTTGTAACCACAACTCCTGTTACCTTGCAGTTTTCATGAAACTGCTCTGCCTGAAATCTTGCAGCCTGCCCGATATCTGCGCTTATCACCAGAAGATTCTCATCTGGCTTTACATATTCCCAAAGTTCCTTTACCTCAACAATAAGCTCTTTTGAGAGGGCGTCTCTGCCTGCTGTGTCAATTATGAATATGTCAAATTTTTTTAATTCTGGCTCAAACTTTTTGTAAATCTGCAAAGCATCTTTTAATGCAGGGTCTCCAAAGACAGGTATGTTTATGCTCTTGCCAAGCTGCTGCAGCTGCTCAAAAGCAGCTGGTCTATAGTTATCTGTCTGCACCAGAGCTACACTAAACCCTCTTTTTTGAAAGAATCTTGCAAGCTTTGCAGCCTGCGTTGTTTTTCCAGAAGCATACAAACCAACAAGCATGATTTTGAAATTCTTTTTGTTAATTTCAATCTTATAGCCTTCTCCACCTAAGAAATTGACAAGTTCTTCATAAACGACGTTTATTAGGTGCTCTTTTTTTGTAAGCCCTGCTATTTCCTCTTTTAATGCTCTTTCTTTTATCTTCTTTGAGAGTTCAAAAACAAGTTGTACATCCACATCTGCCTGAAGCAGGGCTCTTTGTATTTCCTTAACAAGCTCATTCACTAGTTTTTCATCTACAAAGATGCTCTCTGCAATCCTCTTCAAAATCCCCTTCAATGAACTGCCTAATTTGTCAAGCATTTCTGGCCACTTTTGACATTTTTCGCTTTAATGTCTGTCAAGATTTTTATACCATTTATAAATCTTTTTGATAAACCAACTAAAAACTGAAAATGAAAATATTAATATATTCGGTGACTATTTTCAGCGTTGATGGCGTCAAACCAAAATCAAATAATCTTCGAAGAGCCACATTCTGATGATTTTGCACTTTCTCTGGGAGGGCTTGCTCTCAAATGGAAGGAAACTGGCAGAAAGAACATAAATGTATACAACGTCTTTTCTAGGAGCAATTACAAGGCAAAGGATGCTGCCGGAAACAAGGATTTCTTAGAAGAAAGAATTTTGTCAGTCACTGCCACCAGAATCAGAGAAGAAATTAACTGCCTGAATTTTTTAGGTGCAAATCTCATAACTCTTGGGGAAAAAGATGCACCATTGCGCGGTTATGAACTGCAGACAAAAAAATTTGAATTTGTAAATGCCAAGAGAGACAAAAAAGACACTTTAGTTTTAAGAAAACTCATTGAACTCTACAAAAAGCACTTGTCTCTCAATTGCGAAGTTTACACAGTTTTAGGAATCGGAGGGCACACAGACCATCTGCTTGTAAGGGACGCTGTCATCAAGGCAGTGCTTGAGCTCAAGAAAAAGGGAATGCTGAAAGCAAGGGTTGCATTCTGTGAAGACATCCCCTATACTGAAATATTTGGAATTAAGTCAGACAAAAATGCGCTTGCTTTCATAAAAAAATATAATTTAATTTCCATAACCTATCCCATTGATTTAGAAGCAAAATTAAAACTGCTGAATTTCTATAAGTCGCAAATTTATGAAGAATATTTTGAAGACATAAGGAAAGGGGCTGTTGAGCTTCAAAGAGAAGCGAATTCCAGAACACCCATGGAAAGAATCTGGCTCTATGATTTCTAATATCACGAAATAATTAATGTTTTTAAATAATTTGGAAATAATTATTATTAAAAATGCTTTTATTTTCGATTGACTTATAATTTATTTTTATGATATTTTTTTCTTTTTTCTATATTTTTAGCCATATGGTTTTTTCGTTATGTTGTTTGCCTTGAACGTTTGCCTTGAACTATTCTAAAAATTTAAGATTAATAATATTTTTTCCTTAATGTTTTTTTTGAACATCTCATTTAAACTATCTTTCTCTTTATTCTCCAAAAATTTTATAAAGTCTTTCCTGTTTTAGAGCTTGTTAATCGAAAAATTGCGCTTAACAAACACTTTAAAAGATGCGACAAAAATGGTAAAGATAACTTTGGCAGGCAATGCAGTCAAGGAATTTAAAGACGGAACAACTGCACAGGATATAGCTAAGCAACTTGGGATAAAGGACGCCCTGGCAGCTAAGATAGACGATGTTCTGTGCGATTTGACGACAAAGATATCTCATGATTCAAAAGTGGAATTTATAAACTTTGAATCTGATGAGGGAAAAGAGGTTTTCAGGCACAGCGCAGCCCACATACTTGCGCAGGCAGTTTTAAGGCTGTTTCCAAAAGCATTATTGACTATAGGCCCCGCTATTGATGAAGGCTTCTACTATGACATAGACCATGAGCCGTTCAAGCCAGAGGACATTGAAAAAATAGAAAAAGAAATGTTGAAGATTATCAAGGAGAATCTGAAGATTGAGCGCTCAAAAGTATCTAAAGAAGAGGCCGAGAAGCTTTTCAAAAACAACTCCTACAAGCTTGAGATGATTGAAGAATTGGGAGAAGATGAAATAACAGTTTACAAGCAAGGTGAATTCTTTGACCTTTGCAGAGGCCCTCATGTGCCGAGCACTGGATTTGTAAAGGCGATAAAGCTTACAAAGGTTGCTGGCGCATACTGGAGAGCTGATGCTAACAACAAGCAACTTCAGAGAATTTATGGAATAGCATTCCCCGAACAATCTCAATTGGACCAATATTTAACACTTCTTAGGGAAGCAGAGCTTCGTGACCATAGAAAGATAGGCAAGGAGCTTGACCTTTTCAGCTTCCATGATGAAGGTCCTGGCTTTCCATTCTTTCATCCAAAAGGCATGATAATATTTAATGAACTTATTAATTTCTGGAGAGAAGAGCATAGGAAAGCAGACTACAAAGAGATAAGGACTCCTTTGATACTTAGCAAAAATCTTTGGGAGCAGAGCGGACACTGGGAGCATTACAAAGACAGTATGTATTTCACAAAGATTGATGAAAAGGACTATGCTGTCAAACCAATGAACTGCCCAGGGGGAATTCTTGTATATAAATCAGCTGTCAGAAGCTACAAGGAATTTCCGCTTAAGCTTGCTGAATTGGGAGTAGTGCACAGGCATGAGCTCTCAGGCGTGCTCTCAGGGCTTTTCAGAGTAAGATGCTTCACTCAGGATGATGCTCACATCTACACAACAGAAGAGCAGGTAGAGCAAGAAGTAAAAGTGCTGATTGATTTTATTGACAAATTCTACAAGAAGTTCGGCTTTGATTACCATCTTGAATTGAGCACAAGACCCCCTGATTTCATGGGTGACATAAAGCTCTGGGACAAGGCAGAGCAGAATCTGAAGTCAGCGCTTGAACATATGAAAATGAGCTACAAGCTCAATGAGGGTGAAGGCGCATTCTACGGCCCAAAGATTGATTTTCACATAAAAGACTGCATTGGAAGGACCTGGCAGTGCGCCACAATACAGCTTGATTTCCAGATGCCTGAAAAATTTGATTTGTTGTATGACGGTCCTGACGGAAAAAAGCACAGACCTGTCATGCTTCATCGAGTAGTGTATGGAAGCATGGAGCGCTTCATAGGCATACTGATTGAGCATTTCGCCGGCAAATTCCCGCTTTGGCTTGCGCCTCTTCAGATAATAATCCTTACAGTTGCGGATAGGCATGACGGCTATGCAGAAGCTCTAAAGAATAAAATGTTTGAGCAAGGCATAAGGGTTGAAGTTGACGCTAAAGCACAGACAATAAACCACAAAGTCAGAGATGCACAGCTTCAAAAGATTCCTTTGATATTGACTGTCGGCGACAAGGAACTGGAAAACGGGACAGTTGCTCTAAGAACTCTTGATGGAAAAGTGAAGTTTGGAGTGAATCCTGAAAAGCTGCTTCAAGCAATTGTCAAGAATGTTCAGAAAAGGGAACTCTCTTTTGATGTTCTAGAAATATGATTTTTCTGATTATTTTCTTGTTATTTTTCCAATTTTTTTCTTATTTTTTTGATTATCATTCCTGATTTTTATTCTTTGGCAATGTTGGAATTATTTAACCACGCCGGGTTTTAGCGCGTCAATTATTTCTTTTAAAGAAAAATTTTCATTAGAGCTTATGATTTCTTCAACATCAAAGAAAATCCTGTAAAGATGATAATGATAGGTTATTCTGTCTACATGAATTTTCATCTCTTCTGCCTTTGAGCGAGGATAATAATAAAATGGATCACATGCTTTCTCAAGATATGGAACTACATCCTTCCACTCCTGCTTCCAGCCCGGCTTATGGTTTTCCTTCACTGCCATCTCAATAGCCCTTATCACCACAGCTTGCCCGCCATTATAAGCAGCATTAACCATCTTGAAATGTTCCCATAAAGCTGCGTTGTATGCTTTTGCATCTTTTTTTTTCAATTTCTCAGGGGGGAGATATGCTTTTAGTGCGTTCTCCTTTGCTTCGTATATTCTTATGCCTGCAGAAATGTTTGTTTTAAGGTCATATCTGTTGTTCCACTCTTCTTCTCTAGAGCTGCCTTCCATTATCTGCATAAGTCCGACTGCTCCGCCCTCTGAAACTGATTTTGCGTCCCAGCCGCTTTCTGTCTGTATTATTGCTGCAAGCTTTCCAAGTTCTATCTGCTTTGAGAACCCTTTCAGCAACGGAATATACTTTTCATCCATCTTTATTTTTTGATAGTTGTTCAGGAGGAATTCAAGATCGCTTTTTGGTATGTTTTTCCTTATTTTATCAATTACGCTTGCAAATTCTGTGCTGTAAGCTGTTTTTTCATAATCCTTGTACCTATCGATTGTGAGTTTGATACATTTTTCTCTTTCTAGCGCACGCCCATATTCTTCCAAAGCTTTGCCTCTTTCCAGCGATGCTTCCAAACTTTTTTCGTTGAGCTTTGCTGAATTATTCAAAATGTCATCTAAAACATCATAATACCAGTTTTTTACAGTCTGCACAATTGTAACTGGATGTGTGTTCTGATTTGCAGCACTTTCTGGTTGTTTCTTTGGCTGATGGGCATTAATCAAATTTACAATAATTATTGCTGCAGCAGTTGTATACAATAGTTTTCCGAAGCTAAATTTCTTCTTTTTTTGTTTTGTGGTTGAGAAATATTCCTCTTCAAGAGCTCTTTTTTTCTTCTCATTCCATTTCCCCCTATTATTATGATATATCATATTATTACTACTAATAAGTAATAATATTTAAGCCTTTCGGTTTTTGAATTGGAAAATAAGAATTAAAATCTGAGAAGTCAGTAAAATGAACCAAGAAAATAGAAATTAAACAATGTCAAAAGTCTCATATTCAAACAAAGCTGTCTTAGCTGTGCCTTGTGCTACGCCTTGTTACAAATAAATTTTTTCTTCTTTAAAACTATTGTAAGAATAATTAAAAAGATAGAGACTTCTATGAAAAAGAGAATGAAAATCTTTTTTGCAAAATTCTGGAAGAAAATTTCAGGAAACATTCTTATGATGCTGCTGTCTTCTGCGAACATCCAGTTCCCATTTCTGAATAATATTTGATGGAATTTTGTAAACAGAAAATCAAAGCCAAAAGAAGTTTGGGAAGCGATAAAGAGAATTATGATTAAAAAAAGCGTTAAGGCAAAGATTATTCGCATAATCTTCATATTTTCTTTTAGTATATTTTTTCTACGTAAATGTTTAAAGTTATAAAGCAAGTAAAGTGCCAAAATTATAGTTATAAGTATTGAAAAAAGCAGAATATTGTTGGCAAATTCGATTTTTGCTCTGACATCGCTGAAGTGGGCTATTTCATCTTCACTGAAAAAGCCCTGCTGCAGCTCTGTTTTTCCCTTTAAAAAAAGCATTGCCTCCTTTATTTTAACATCAACTTCCTCTTTTGACAGTTCAGGAAATCTTTCATAAACACCATATTTCTCAAGCTCGCTTTTGCAATATTTTTCATTAAAAACAAGCACCCTGAAGTTCAGAAGCAAAAGAGATAATAATATGCTTATGGCAAATACGATTGAAAATATTATTTTAATTTTTTCATCGATTTTATTAATATTATCGCCAAAGTTATTGCCAAAGTTTTTTTTAATTAATTTTTTGTTTTCAACCGTTCTCTTATTTGCCTTTTTGATTTTTTTGACCATTTTCGTATTTTTGAATTAAATGTCATTCGTTTTTAATAAGGCTTTGCTTCTTTGCTATTTTTTACTTCTGTGCTGTCTGCTTCTTTTTGTTTTTCATTAAAAAGAGAATATTAAAATCTATTGCATCAGCATAGCATTGGGCTGACAAAGCAATTTGCCACATTTGTTCTCTATTTTTGAGTTATAAAAAACATTTATAAAAGCACTCCCAATATAATTTTTACTTGGGAAAAAGAGGTGAGAAAATCCTTCTCGGATTTTCAAGCCTCATTTTTTTATAATCTTGTTGCAACAGTGGCTATTAAAAATATTAAAGATCATTGTTGAAACAGCAGGGGTGTCTTAGATGGATAAGAGAACCAGCTATATACTTTGGTTTGATGAGATAGGCATTGAGGATGTCGGGCTTGTCGGCGGAAAAAACGCTTCTTTAGGTGAGATGTATCGCTTTCTTAAAGACAAGGTTCCTGTGCCTGGCGGCTTTGCAATAACTGCCTATGCTTACAATATATTCATTGAAAGAACTGGCTTAAAGGAAAAGATAAGGGAAGTTCTAAAAGGACTGAACACCAGAAATATGAGGTCTCTTGCAGAAAAAGGGCATAAAATACGCTCGCTCATACGGCATTCTGAATTTCCTGAAGATTTGCGGCATGAGATAATGAATGCTTATGACAAGCTCTGCCAGCAGTATAGCCACAATACAGATGTTGCTGTGAGGAGCAGCGCAACAGCAGAAGACCTGCCAGATGCAAGCTTTGCAGGGCAGCAGGAAACTTACCTCAATATAAAAGGGCATGAGGATTTGCTGGAAGCATGCAAGAAATGCTTTTCTTCTCTTTTCACAAACAGGGCAATATCCTACAGAGTTGATAAGCACTTTGACCAGTTCGCCGTAGCACTGAGCATCGGAGTTCAGAAGATGGTGAGGTCAGACAGGGCATGCTCTGGAGTGATGTTTACAATAGAAACTGAATCTGGCTTCAAAGATGCTATTGTAATAAATGCTGGTTACGGGCTTGGAGAAAATATTGTAAAAGGGGCAATAAACCCTGATCAGTACATAGTATTCAAGCCCACTTTGAAACAGGGCTTTAAGCCGATAATTTCAAAGAGAGTGGGTTCAAAAGAGATGAAGTTGATATACTGCTCAGAAGGAAATATTTTTACAAAAAATGTTCCTGTGCCTAAAGAAGACAGAATGAAATTTGCACTTTCTGACGAAGAGATACTAACTCTTGCCAGATGGGGCTGCATAATTGAAGAGCATTATTCTGCTAAAAAAGGCCATCCAATGCCAATGGACATTGAGTGGGCAAAAGACGGCCCTTCCACAAAACTTTTCATAGTGCAGGCAAGACCGGAAACTGTCGTCAGCAGAAGGGACCCAACCGTTGTAAAAAAGTATGAGGTTAAGCAAAAAGGCAAGGTAATTGTTGCAGGCACCAGTGTTGGTGACGGGATAGGGCAGGGAGTTGCAAATGTTATAAAAAATGTTCATGACATAGAAAAATTCAAGGAAAAACAGGTTCTGGTTACAGACATGACAGACCCTGACTGGGAGCCGATAATGAAGATGGCTTCTGCAATTGTTACAAATAAGGGCGGAAGAACCTGTCATGCTGCAATTGTCAGCAGAGAGCTTGGAATTCCCTGTGTTGTTGGCACTATGGATGCAACAAAGAAGATAAAAGACGGGCAGAAGATAACTGTCAGCTGCGCACAAGGTGAGACTGGTTTTGTCTATAACGGGCTTCTGAAGTATCATGTAAAGGATATTGACTTAAAGCAGATTCCAAGGCCAAGGACAAAGATTATGATGAATGTAGGCAATCCTGAGGAAGCATTTGCACTTTCTTTCATTCCTAATGACGGAGTCGGGCTTGCTAGAGAAGAGTTCATAATAAATTCCTATATAAAAATCCATCCAAAGGCATTGCTGAATTTCAAAAACATAAAGGATTCTAAAGTCAGAGAGCAAATCGATGAGATAACCTATGGTTATACTAATAAAGAGGAATTTTTTGTAGACAAGCTCGCAGAAGGCATTGGTACAATTGCTTCAGCATTTTATCCAAAGGATGTAATTGTCAGATTGAGCGATTTCAAGACAAATGAATATGCAGGGCTTATTGGAGGGCAAGAGTTTGAGCCGAAAGAAGATAATCCAATGATTGGCTGGAGAGGCGCATCCCGCTATTATGATGACAAATACAAAGACGCTTTTGCTCTTGAATGCAAGGCGTTTTTGAAAGTGAGGAATGAGTTTGGGCTTACAAATGTCAAGGTGATGATTCCATTCTGCAGGACTGTTGAAGAGGGAAATAAAGTTCTGGCAGAGATGAAGAAGAATGGGTTAGAAAGGGGCAAAAACAACCTTCAGGTTTATGTGATGTGCGAAATTCCAAGCAATGTGATTCTTGCAGATGAGTTTTCACAGATTTTTGACGGCTTTAGCATTGGAAGCAATGACCTCACACAATTGACTCTTGGTCTTGATAGGGATTCTGAACTTGTAAGTAAAATCTATGATGAACGAAATCTTGCTGTAAAGCGGCTTATAGAAAGTATCATAAAGACAGCTAAGCAATACAACAGGAAAGTGGGCATTTGCGGACAAGCGCCTTCTGATTTTCCTGACTTTGCAGCATTTTTGGTTGATTGCCACATTGACTCAATTTCCTTAAACCCGGATACGGTTATAAAAACCACATTGAGAATTGCTGAAGAAGAGCAGAAGATTTCAAAAATCATTCCGGGGCATTTGGTGTGATTATTAACTAAATGGTTTAATTATTCAATAAAATATTTTAATTAGTGTTGTTTTAATAGGTTTATTGATTGTTTATTTTTATTTATGCATCCGCGTATCAATTTTTTTATGGTCAGATTAAATCCAAAATGCTTAACTATAACAGAAGGCACATAGAAGAGCTTAAGAAGCTTAGGAATTCAAATAAGAGTGATGCACCTAAATGCAAAAAAACATTGACATGCTATTAGACATAGCAGTGCTGGCTTTGATAATTTTGGCATTGGTGCTTTTTGACAAGCTGGTCTTAAAGCTGATTTTAAAAATTCATTGGATTTAGAATTTTATTTAAATAAACATGCTGCAATAAAAATATTATTATAGAATTATATTATCCAAAAACACAAATAAAAATTGTGAACAAGGCGAATTAAAGAAGGTTAGAAACTATTAAGAAGGAATTAAAGCGAATTCATAAGTATCGGTAAAGATTAAAAAGGATTAAGATGAGCCCTCAAAACAACAAGAACGAACCTTCGCTTTCCAAAATAATGAAAAGCGGAAAGAGCATGATTCTCGCTTATGACCAGGGCATAGAGCACGGTCCCACTGATTTCAATCTCAAGAATCTGGATCCGGAGTTCATATTGCAGATTGCTCTGAATGCTGACTATAATGCAGTTGTGCTCCAGCCAGGCGTTGCTGAGAAGTATTATTCTGGCATCTACAAGAAAGTGCCTTTATTATTGAAGCTAAATGGAAAGACAAAATTGGGAAATAAAATCATTTCAAAACAATTATGTTCTGTCAAGGAAGCAATAGAACTGGGGGCATCTGCAGTTGGCTACACAATTTATCCAGGAAGCGAGTATGAAGCAGAGATGTTCTCCGAGTTCAGGAACATTGTTGTGGAAGCGCATGCCAAAAAAATCCCTGTTATTGCGTGGGTTTATCCCCGCGGTCCAAGGATTGATGAAAATTCAACAGAGAACATGGCTTATGCTGCAAGAGTCGGACTTGAGCTGGGTGCAGACATCATCAAGATAAAGTACAATGGGGACTTTGACGGCTTTAGATGGGCTGTGAAGTGCGCAGGCAAAACAAAGGTTTTGGTAGCAGGTGGCAGTAGGAATAATGACTATGATTTCCTGAAGATGGTTGAAGAGATAATGAAAGCAGGTGCTTCTGGAATCGCAGTCGGCAGGAATGTATGGCAGAATGAAAAGCCGATTGCAATGTCAAAAGCCATAAGCTCAATGATATTCAATGACAAAACAGCAGATGAAGCCTATAAAATATTTCTTAAAGAAAAAACATAATCAGACACATTCAAAATTTCATACACATTCAGAACTCAGTAAGCTTTTTTGTCTGAGAGGAATCCTTGACTATAGTTGTCTTGCCTTCTTTTCCTCCTTCTATTTTTTCCAGATTCACAAACTTGCCCTGTTCAAGCCGTGATATCCTTCTCTGAAAGGTCTTATACGTGAATTTGCCGCCCTTGTCTGCATATATTTTGTATAGCTCTCCAATCTTTTTTCCAGAATGCTCTCTCACAATATCCAGTATTATCTTCTCATCTTCACCCAATTCTTCTTTCTCTTTTACATAGAATTCGTCCAGCTTTTTGATGGCATTCTTAACATGGTCCACTCTTATTTCTTTTACACTCATGTCCTCTGCAGAGTTTCCTGCCTCTTTCATAAGATAAAGCCCGGCTCTTATATCGCCAAGTTCGAATGTCTTCGCAACCAGAATTTCAAAGGCATCATCCTTCCAAACTCCGGCATAAAAAGCATATTCACACCTCTGCTTCAATATGCCTCTTACTTCTTTCAAGTCATAAGGCCCGAATTCCAGCATCTCAGCAGTTAATCTGGACTTTATCCTTTCATCAAGGTCAATTATGTTTTCCCTTTTGTTTGTTATGAGAATTATCGCCTTCTTGTAAATTTCCTCGAGCATCATGTAAAGAAAATCCAGGTCTTCAGCCTTGTCTATTTCATCAAGCACAAAAATAGCTGCCTTCTTGTTGATCATATTTCTTGCAATGTCAAACAGCTCTTCTGTCTTCTTGTTCTGTGTGAATTTGTAGCCGAGAATGTCGCATATCTGCAGAACCACTTTGTAAGTTGTATTGTATTTCCAGCAGTTTATATAGATCGGATATACTTCATCACTCTCCTCCTCAAGCTCCTGCAGTATGTGCTTGCAGGCAACTGTCTTTCCAATTCCTGGAGCGCCGAAAATAAATATGTTCCTGCTGTTTCTATTCTGAAGCAAAGGCTTTATGCAGAGTGCAATCTGCTTTTGCTCAGCTTCTCTGTAAGGAATCAGTTTCGGAACATAGTCATAGTCAAGAGCAATAGAATTCTTGAACAGGGTTTCCTCACTTCCAAGCATATCCTTAAACATTCCCATGATTCAGAATATTATCTGCTAGTTTATATATCTTTTTCTGTTTTTTCCGGATTATTTCGGAGATGTTTTTGTGATGATTTTTGCTAATAAAAATAATAGAAAAAAATGAAGCAACATTAGAAAATTCTTAAAATAAGATGTTCAATTAAAATCATGCAGATAAATTTTTAATCATTTTTTTTAAAACTAAATTGCATACAAAATATTCCGATCTAAATTTTTAAAATATATTTTTGTATTTTAGTTGACACATTTATATTGACAATTTTTACATAAATATTTATAAATAGGTGGTGTTCTCAAGGGATTTTGCTGGTATCCTAATATGTGTTTCAGTTCAACATGTATTTTAGATATTTAATAAACACATTTTGTATTTTGCTCATTTCATAATATTTCAATTTATAATATTTCATATTGAAACTTGATTAATTTTACAGAGGTGATTTTTATGCAGCAGAAATACATTTATTTCTTTGGAGAAACAGAGTCAGATAAGAATCTTCTTGGCGGAAAAGGGGCTGGGCTTAATGAGATGAGCAAGATTGCAATACCTGTTCCAAAGGGCTTTACAATAACAACAGACGTTTGCAGGCTTTTCCTAAAGAACAACGGTGAATTGCCGCATGATTTTAATGAGTCCGTAGAAGAAGCAATTAAGGAGCTTGAAAAAAGGACTGGCAAAAAGTTTGGAGATGCTAAAAAGCCATTATTGGTTTCAGTCAGGTCAGGAGCCCCTATTTCAATGCCTGGCATGATGGATACAATTCTCAATCTCGGCTTGAACGAGGATACTGTTGCAGCACTTGCAAAACTTTCTAATGACGAGAGATTTGCATATGACTGTTACAGAAGATTCATGCAGATGTTCGGCAATGTGGTTTTAGGAGTAAAGCATGATAATTTTGAAAAGTTGATAGAAGAAGTCAAGCACAGGGCAAACAAGAAACTTGACACTGAACTTTCTGCATCTGATTGGAAAGAAATTGTAAGAAATTACAAGGAGCTAATAAAGAGGGAAACTGGAAAATACTTCCCTGAAAAGCCAGGGGAGCAGCTGTTCATGGCAATCAATGCTGTCTTCAATTCTTGGAACAATGAAAGGGCAATAAGCTATAGAAAATTGAATAAGATTCCTAATGACTTTGGGACTGCTGTCAATGTTCAAGAGATGGTTTTTGGAAATTTAGGCAATAACAGCGTAACAGGAGTTGCATTTACAAGAAATCCTTCTACTGGCGAAAATAAATTCTACGGCGAATATCTTACCAATGCCCAGGGCGAGGATGTTGTTGCAGGAATAAGAACTCCAAATTCAATATCTGAGCTTGAAAAAGAGCTGCCTGATGCCTATAAGCAGCTTCTTCATATTCAGAAAAAGCTTGAAGACCATTACAGGGACATGCAGGATATAGAATTCACAATTGAAACTGGCAAGCTCTTCATTCTTCAGACAAGGACAGGAAAGAGAACTGCGCAGGCAGCTGTTCGGATTGCTGTTGAGATGATTGATGAAAAGCTGATAAAGGAAGAGGAAGCAATCATGAGGATTGAGCCAGAGCAGCTCAGTCATCTTATGCACAAGACAATTGACCCAAAAGCAAAGAGGACAGTTATTGCAAGAGGGCTTCCTGCGAGCCCTGGCGCAGCTTCTGGCGAGGTTGTTTTTGACGCTGATGAAGCAGAGTTGCTTGGAAATGAAGGAAGAAAGGTGATACTAGTAAGGACAGAAACTTCCCCTGACGACATACGCGGAATGGCAGCTGCCCAGGCAATCCTGACAGCAAGAGGTGGATTGACAAGCCATGCAGCAGTTGTTGCGAGGGGCATGGGAAAATGCTGTGTTGTAGGTTGTGAAGAAATGAAGATTCACGAAGGCAGGAAGGAGTTTGTTGTGGGCGATGTTACAGTCAAGCACAGTGATATAATAACTGTGGATGGCGGAAGCGGAGAAGTCATTCTAGGACAGATGCCACTTGTTGAGCCCGGGCTTTCTGGAAATTTTCAGAGAATATTGAAGATTGCTGATTCTTTCAGAAGATTAGAGGTTAGAGCAAATGCTGACATTCCAAGAGATGCTATTGTTGCAAGGAAGTTCGGGGCAGAAGGCATTGGCTTGTGTAGGACAGAGCACATGTTCTTTGCAGAAGAGAGACTGCCCATAATGCAGGAGATGATTCTCGCTGAAAATGAGAAAGACAGAAGGGCTGCTCTTGACAAACTATTAGCCATGCAGAAGTCTGATTTCATAGGGTTATTTTTTGAGATGCAGGGGCTTCCTGTCATAATAAGGCTTCTTGACCCCCCTCTTCATGAGTTTTTGCCAAAGAGAGAGCAGCTAATGGTTGAGATAGCAGTGATGAAAGAAAAGAAGGCAGATGCAAAAAAGATTCAGGAAAAAGAAAAATTGCTTGCAAGAGTTGAGCAGTTGCATGAGTTCAATCCAATGCTTGGACATCGCGGCTGCAGACTTGGCATTACCTATCCTGAAATAACAGAAATGCAGACAAGAGCTATTTTTGAGGCAGCTTGCGAACTTGCAAAGAAAAAAGTAAAAGTTATTCCAGAAGTCATGGTGCCTGTTGTCGGAGATGTGAAAGAGATAAGAAATCAGAAGGAAATAATTGTCAGGGTTGCAGAGGAAGTAATAAAGAAATATGATGTTAAAATAAAGTATCTGGTTGGCACAATGATTGAGCTTCCAAGAGCTGCTTTGCTTGCAGATGAGATTGCCGAAGAGGCAGAGTTCTTCAGCTTTGGCACAAATGACTTGACTCAGACAACCCTCGGCTATAGCAGAGATGATTCAGTGAAATTTGTAAAAGCATATATTGAAAAGGGCATCCTTGAGGCAGACCCATTCTCAACACTCGACCAAAAGGGAGTTGGAATGCTCGTGGACATTGCAACAAGAAAAGGCAAGCAAAAGAGAAAAGACTTAGAAGTAGGCATTTGCGGAGAGCATGGCGGCGACCCAGCAAGCATAGAGTTCTGCCACAAGGCAGGGCTTGATTATGTCAGCTGCTCGCCATATAGAGTGCCGATTGCCAGATTAGCAGCAGCCAGGGCAGTTGTGAAGGAAAGATTTGTCTTGAAAGAAATTGGTGGGGAAAAGTAATAGAATAAATGAAGTAAACAATGAACTAATTTTTAAAAATAATATTTTTTTTTAATTAATTTATAATATTTTTAATTTTAAAATTTTAATTATAACCTTCGATTATATTTTCAATTATGACTTTTTTTCTTATATTTATTTTCCCTATTTGCTTTATACCTCTTTATGCTTTATC
>CAYQKJ010000005.1:0-8144 GCA_964418195.1 uncultured Methanosarcinales archaeon
GTTATTAAAAGAATAATTTATTTCTGATTTTTCATAAGAAAAAATTATTTTTATAAATTTTTATTAATTTTATATTTATGTTAATTTTTATTTATTTGATTTTATATTTTATTTCTGGTTGTAAATTGTTATAGTTCATATAATAATTTTAGAGACAATTAAAAAATAATCAGCACCGATAATCTAATACTGCTTTTCAACCCCTGCTTTTGGGCATAAACTATTCAGCTGGCATTTACTGCACAAAGGCTTCTTTGCATTGCACACTTCCCTGCCGTGCATTATCAAAAGATGGGAAAAAGCCCTCCAGTCCTTCTTTGGAACTATTTTCATCAAGTCCTGCTCTATCTTCTCAGGCTCTGTGTTCCTTGTCAGCCCCAATCTGAATGAAAGCCTTTTCACATGAGTGTCAACTGCAATGCCTACAATTATGCCATAGCCCTCTGAAAGCACAAGGTTTGCTGTCTTCCTGGCAACCCCTGGCAGTGTAATAAGCTCTTCCATGACATTTGGAACTTTTGAATTAAACTTTTCATGGATTATCTTTGCAGAGTTGATTATGTTCTTTGCCTTGTTCCTGTAAAAGCCAGTTGACCTTATATCCTGCTCAAACTCTTTCAAATCTGCAAAGGCATAGTCCTTTACGCTTTTGTATTTCTTGAAAAGGGTTTTTGTAACCTCATTAACTCGAGAATCTGTGCACTGCGCAGAGAGCATTGTGGCTATGAGAATCTGCAGGGGGCTTGAGAATTCCAGCGCAGTCCTCGGAAACCTGTATTCCCTTCTCAATATTTTCATTATCTCCGCTGCATTTCCTTCGTTCATGATAAGGCATTATTTGAGAAAGGTTATAAATTTTGTCTATTCCTTAATGAATTCCTTATTCCTGATATCTGGCTTTCAGTTATCCTAGATAGAATTGTTTTTGTTTTTACATAAAAGTCCTTGCACTCTCTTTCTGCGCGGGAAACCTGCCTATCATTGACAGCTCTGTCTGAAAAATACTGCAGGTCTATCCTTGCAGAGAATGCAGAGGATATGGATTGAATATCTTGGCTGCTATAAAGCCCAGAAAGGAAGCGCCTCATGAATTCAAGGGAACAGGAATGCCTCTCGCATTTTATTCCTATCCTGAGCATGAGGGAATACAAAGAATAATAAAAGATATAGTAGCTAACGGTCGCAGTCCAAATCCTGCTTGCAGAAACGCGGGGAAGGATTCTTATTGATTCTTCAGCCATTCCCAAATAGGACCTTGACATGTTCTCATTTGGCTCAGAGATTCTGATTCCGCTTCTGTTGGAGAGGCACCAGTCAATCAAAGCCATAAAAACCAGCCCATGCAAGGTTTACGAATGCCTCTGCTCCTGAAATTATTATGTGCGCAGAGACAATCTCGGATGCAAGGGTGTTTTTGCTGTTAATAAGCGCTTTCCATTTTTTTTCGGAGAATTTCCGGACGCTTGCCCTGATGTTGAAGAGGGACGCCTCTCTCCTGTAATCTGGCCTGCTTTCGCCTATCACAAAAATATCCAGGTCAGAACCCTCTCTTTTTTCTCCCCTGGCATAGCTTCCAAAAATGCCGACAATGCCAGAGCTCTTAGTGAATATTTCCGCAATCTTGGGATTCCTGCTTAGAAAAGCCAGCTTGCGTTCAATCTCTGAGATCACAATCACATCCTTAAGCGCTGGGAATTTGGGATTAAGGGAGAAAAGCAGCGTCCTCCCCTTTCTCTCTGACTTCAGTATTCCTCCACCTTCAAGACGGAGGAGGGAATTGGCAACTGACTTCTGGTTCATTTTGTAAGCCCTTGCAATCTCCCTTCCGTATGCGCTTCGCCGGGGGGCTGAAAGGAAGAACCCTATTATATTATAGTCCCTATTGAGTATCATTTTACTTATATGAATAATTAATTACTTGTTTAAAAATGTTTGGATTATGATGCTCTTATATCAAAAATATTTATAAATATTTTTATCTGATTTAATTTGCAAAACCTTTATATTCTGCCTTTTATTCTTTTTTTGCTGTGCTTTCAAACAAGGAAGTAAAGCAGGAATTGAGGAAACTTACCCAGAAAGAGCCTGAGAAGTTCTTTGCAGTTGATGTTCTGAAGTCAGAGGGCTTTAAGAGATACAAGTGCAGCAAGTGCGGAAGATACTTCTGGTCTGTCATTGAAAGCGATGCCTGCGGAGAGCCGTCATGCTCAGGCGGCTTCAGGTTCATAGGAAAAAGCCCTGCAAAATACAGGATGAACTATATTGAAACATGGAAAAAATTTGCTAAAATGTTTGAGCATATGGGTTATACTCCAATTGCAAGATACCCTGTTGCAGCAAGATGGAGGACTGACACTGATTTTGTCCGGGCCTCAATCTATGATTTTCAGCCCTATGTTGTTTCTGGGGAGATTGAGCCTCCTGCAAACCCTCTTGTGATACCGCAGTTCTGCTTGAGGTTTAATGATATAGACAATGTCGGCATTACAGGAGCCCACTATAGCGGCTTTGTGATGATTGGGCAGCATGCTTTCATGCCTCCTGAAAGATGGAACCAGAAGAAGTATTTCTTAGACATATACACTTGGCTCGTGGAAGGGCTTGGCTTGAAAAAAGAAGAGATAATGTTCCATGAAGATGCGTGGGCTGGTGGCGGAAATGCCGGCGCATGCATAGAATATTTTTCTAGGGGCTTAGAGCTTGGAAATCAGGTATATATGACTTATGAAATTACAGAAGGCGGATTGAAAAAATTAAGATTGAATGTTTTGGATATGGGCATGGGGCACGAGCGCAACACATGGTTCTCAAACGCCACAAGCACGAGTTATGACTCTGTCTTTCCAGAAACAATGAAAAAGCTCTATAAAATCACAGGTTTCAAGATAGATGAAGAGCTTATGAGAAAATTCCTTCCCTATGCTTCTTATCTGAATGTTAATGAAATCAGCAATGTTGAAAAAGTTTGGAATGATATTGCAAAAAAGATTTCTGTTGAGAAAGAGGAATTGAAAAAGAAGATAAGCGCATCAGCAGCACTCTATTCAATAGGCGAGCATTCCAGAAGCCTGCTGTTTGCAATTTCAGACGGAGTCTTGCCCAGCAATGTCGCAGGCGGCTATAATCTCAGGATAATTCTTAGAAGAGCTCTCTCGCTTATAGAAAAATACAGCTGGAACATCTCATTGCCAGAACTTTGCGAAGTGCATGCCAAATCATTGAAGGAGATATTCCCTGAAGTCAGCCAGCATCTAAATGAGGTTTCTGAAATCCTTGAGTTTGAAAAGAGCAAGTTTTCTGAAACAAGGAAAGCATCAAAAAAGATCGTGGAGAGCCTGCTCAAAAAAGAAGTCAGCACAGAAAAACTTATCCAGCTCTATGACAGCCAGGGAATAAACCCTGAATTTATCAAGAAGGAGTTTGAGGAAAATGGAAGGAAGCTTGAGATTCCTGAAAACTTTTATACCTTAGTTGCTGAAATACATGGCAAGGAATCGCAGAAAACGGCCACTAAAAAAGAGGAGAAGATTCCATTTGGAGAGATGCAGAGCACAAAAGGGCTCTATTTTGGTGACTATAAACTGATAGATTTCAAGGCAAAGGTTTTGAAGATTGTCAAAAAAGACATGTATTATATTGTTCTTGACAAAACAGCTTTTTACCCGACATCCGGAGGACAGCTTTATGATACTGGAACCATTAACAGCAATAGAGTTGCTGAGGTTTTCAAGCAGGACAATCTGATAGTGCATGCTCTGGAAAAAATCGATTTCAAGGAAGGAGATGTTGTAACTGGAAAGATTGATTTTGAAAGGAGAAAGCAGCTTGCGCAGCACCACACAGCAGCACATATAGTAAATGCTGCTGCCAGAATCGTCCTGGGAAACCACATCTGGCAGGCTGGTGCATCAAAGACCTTGGAGCATGCAAGACTGGATATAACCCATTACAAGCAGCTCGCTCCTGAAGAAATCAAAAAGATAGAAACAGTTGCAAACAAGATAGTCAAGGATGATATTGAAATAAAGAAGTTCTTTCTTGAGAGGAATGTTGCTGAAAAGAAATACGGCTTTAGATTATACCAGGGCGGTGCAGTTCCTGGAAAGCAGATAAGGATAGTTGAGATTCCTGGAATAGATGTTGAAGCCTGCGGAGGCACCCATCTCAACAGAACCTCGGAAACCGGAAGAATAAAGATACTGAAAACAACAAAAATCCAGGACGGAATTGTCAGGATAGAATTTGCATCTGGAGAGGCATCTGAAAAAATCGGAAAAGAGCAGGGAAGAAATTTGGAGGAATTGTCAAAACTTCTGAAATGCTGTGAAGAAGAGATTCCTGGAAGGGTCAAGGAGTTGTTTGAAAAGTGGAAATCAATTGTTAAAAAGAAAAAACTGAAAGAGTTTAAGCTGGAATCAAAAGAAAAGTTCAAGGGAACTTCTAATGAGATAATAAAAGAAGCTGCAAATATGCTCAAGACCCAGCCAGAATACCTAGCAAAAACAATAAAGAGATTTCTGGAAGAGATTGAGAAAGCATTGAGTCAGAAATAAAATTAACACACAAGGGCTGACCTTTTAAGAAAAGGTTAATCAAAAAAAGAAAACAGATGGGCGTAAAGCTCCATGGGAAAATATCTTGTTGTACAAAAAAAATAAAAGAAAATCAAAGATGTGCCTTTCTCATTGCTTTATGCTTTTATTTCTCACCTGCTTTATTCTTCACTTTTTATTCTTAAAACTCATCAATCAGTTCAGTTATTCTGGTTTTATAAAGAGCTTTGTAGTAATCAAATACCTCTTCTGATAAAGGCCCCTCATAATGTTCAAGCTTTTCAACATTCAATGCATACAATGCTGGCAGTATTTCTTCTCCTACGTTGTTTTTTCTGGCTTCCAGGTTTATTATTGCATACAGAATATTGTCTTCCAGATGCTTATGTGCTTCTTCAAGTTTTGTCTTGTCTGAAAAAATTCCCAGAATATTTTCTAAAACTTCTTCTCCCATAACTATCACCCCTTTTTTATTTTTTATTTGATTGTTCTTCTTTTATTTAAAAGTTTATAATCACAAGAGGGTTGTATCATAATTTTAATCAATTTGTACCAGAATATTATAACACAATATTTTTAATCTTCTCCAAATTTCTGCTTTGGTTATTGATTGACTATAATATCTAATTTCCATAATCTAAATCATACAAAAGAAATCTTTTTAATTAAGCTTGAATTAAGCATGACTAAGGGGGCAGTATGAGATATATTGTCAGCATAAGTTCGTGTTCTTTTAAGAGAAACATTACTGCCAATGAATTCTCTGAGAAAAAAGTTGGAGGAGGATAAAATGAAACCAGAAGATTTCGAGAGGCTTTATCCTGAACGTGTAAAAAAGATGCCAAAATCAATAATAAGAGAACTTCTTAAGATGACGCAAAATCCTGAGATAATCTCTTTTGGAGGGGGGCTTCCTGACCCTGAAACATTTCCTATCAAAGAGCTGGAGGAAATAACAACAGATGTTTACAGGACTAAGGGAACAAAAGCCTTGCAATATGACTCTACAGAAGGCTATAAAGGGCTTCGTGAGGAATTGTCAAAGTGGATGAGCAGGGAAGGGATTGAATCAACAATAGATAACATTCTTCCAATAAGCGGCTCTCAGCAGGGACTTGATTTTTTCGGAAAAATGTTTATAGAAAAAGGCAACAAAATAGTTGTTGAAGAGCCGTCCTACTTAGGAGCGCTTCAGGCATTCTCTTTTTATGAGCCGGAATTCATCGGAGTGCCTCTTGACGATGAAGGAATGAGAACTGATGTGCTTGAGGACAAGCTTAAAAAGTTTGACAGTGAAGTGAAATTCATCTATGTTGTGCCTGATTTTCACAATCCCGCTGGTGTGACACTTAGTTATAACAGGCGAAAGAAGATTTTGGGACTTGCAGAAAAATACAATTTTATGGTCATAGAAGATTCTCCATACAGAGAACTGCGCTACAAAGGAGAAACAATTCCTTCAATATATTCCCTTGCGCAGGCAGAAGGCATGAACAACATAATATCGCTGAGGACATTTTCAAAAACTATATCGCCTGGACTGCGCATTGGTTGGATAACTGCGGATGAAGAGATAATAAATACTTTGGTCAAACTGAAGCAGGGCGCTGATTTGTGCTCTCCGGTTGTAAATCAGATAATAACAGCAGAATTTCTGAAGAATTGGAGTTTGGAAGAACACATTGAAAAAATAAAAGAAAGATATTCTAAAAAGATGAACTTAATGCTTGAAGTTCTTGAAGCATACATGCCCAAGCATCCTGAACTGGAATGGACAAAGCCAGAAGGAGGACTTTTCTTGTGGTTGAGCATGCCCCACCAAACTGATACCTATGAAATGTTCAAGAAGGCTGTTGAGGAGGAAAAAGTTGCCTTCATACCGGGATTTGCATTCTATTATGACGGCTCTGTAAAGAATAAAATGAGGCTTAATTTCAGTTACTCAACTCCAGGGCAGATAGAAGTTGGTATAAAAAGATTGGGCAGGATTGCTGAGAAAGAGATTGAAAGCAAGAAATAATTCTGTAAGCATTCTGCAAGCGCCAAAGGACATTCTTGAATAAGATTTATAAGAGAATTCCTACTCTTTTTTTACAATGAATATTCAATGCTTAAAGTGCAAGGGCAGGGGATTTTGCGGAAGGAGTTTTTGCCCAATATATGCAAAGGCAAACTCTGTGTTCAGGATAAAGAGCATTCTCAGCAGTGCACAAATTTCTGAAGAATTCTCCTCTAAAGCGCCTTCTGTATTAGTCGGCAGGAACAATTATCCAAACATAAATGTTGGAATAATGGCTCCTCCTGAGATTCCTTCCCTTTTTGAGAATGCTGAGCTTTATGATTCACCAAGGACTTGGGCAGAGAAGAACCTGCAGATAGACAGAATAATAGAATTGAGGTCTGCACTGATAAATTCGAGCTTCAGGGCTTATGTGAGCAGCGTGAGAAGCAGCCAAGGCTTCTTTTCGCAGAAACTTCTTGAACTGTCGCAGGAAATAGGCATGGCTTCAAAGCCTGTGGATGTTGAGATAAGCGTTGAGGAAAAGCCTAAGTTCAGGATAAGCTTGGATCCATATGTCGCTCCTTTCGGCCCTTCTGCAAAACTGAAGAAGGCAGAACTGACTGCAAATCCTCACGTAAACCCGATTATTGAAAAGACAGTTTTTGATTATGACTTCAAGGCGTCTGATGCAATGACTCTCCTCTTTCAAAGAGGATTTGATGAGAATGTTTTGACAAAATTATTGAGTGTTGGAGCGCTCGGAGTAAAAACAGAGAGAAAGCTTGTGCCGACAAGATGGGCTATTACTGCTACTGACGATTCAATCGGAAAGAGAATGATTGATAACATCAAGGATTTTCCTGAAACCAATTACCTTTCATTTTTTGGAAGCTATCTCGGAAATTATTATCTTGTGCTGCTCTTTCCCGAGAAATGGAGTTATGAACTTTTTGAAACTTACATGCCTAAGGCAGAGTGGAACCAGACAGATGAAATTCAGTTCATGACTGATTTCGAGCCTTATTCTGGAAGGAAGACCTATGCTGAAAACTGTGCGGGCGGCTATTATGCTGCAAGGCTTCCAATTCTAGAAAAATTTTCAGAGATGAAAAGGCAGGCTTCTGTGCTGTGCATAAGGATTATCACAGGAGAGTATTTCTGCCCGTTGGGAGTGTGGGTTGTGAGGGAAGCAGTTAGAAAGACGATGGCTTCAAAGCCCATAGAGTTTTCTGACAGGGAACTAATGCTGAAGTATGCAAGAGCTCTCTTGAAAAAGAAGTTTGGAATGAATGCAGATGACATCTTGAATAAAAGCATTCTTTTAAGAAATCTGAAAACGCAGACCAAGCTCAGAATGTTTGCTTAGGTATTTGAAAAAGTACGTCATTAGAGAGATAATTAGAAGAGAAATACTTAAAATCTTGAAAATTGCCGAGAAGGAATTAAAAGAAATTAATAAAAAAATAATAAAAATTCTAACTGCTTTTGGTCAAGGCAGAACTATTCTTATCTTTTCTTTCTTCTTCCGCCTCTTACCATCTTTGCTCTTGAGACATCTCCGTGCTTATCGACAAAATAGAGATATCCAT
>CAYQKJ010000005.1:8244-15168 GCA_964418195.1 uncultured Methanosarcinales archaeon
ACCATCTTTGCTCTTGAGACATCTCCGTGCTTATCGACAAAATAGAGATATCCATTCTGTTTTTTGACGCCGACTTTTGCTACTTTCTCGGCTTTTTGTTTTCCCTTCTTTTTTCCCCTAACCATCTTTGCTCTTGAGACATCTCCGTGCTTATCGACAAAATAGAGATATCCATTCTGTTTTTTGACGCCGACTTTTGCTACTTTCTCGGCTTTTTGTTTTCCCTTCTTTTTTCCCCTAACCATCTTTGCTCTTGAGACATCTCCGTGCTTATCGACAAAATAGAGATATCCATCTTGCTTTTTTACTCCAACTTTTGCAACTTTTTCAGCCATTGCTTCTCACCTTTTTTTATTTCTAATAATAGAAAACTTCCCCCTATTCTCATCCAAACTCAATTCATATTTAAACTTTTTGTTTTTTGCTCTCGGAAAATTCAGAATCAACAAATTTCAAGTATTCTTCTACTCTTACTATCACGTCAGATATCATGAATTTACTTATCCTCTCCTTGAATATCTCTTCCATACGAAGGAATTCTGTTATCCTGTACTTGTTTTTCGTCCTGTCAATTATTAAAAGATTTTTCAGACGTAGAAGCTGTCTTCTGATGTTTGAAAGGGCAGTTCCTGAGAGGGAAAGCTTTCTCCTCTTTCTAAGTGCAATAACCTTGTCCCTTACCTCTTCTGCCTTCAGCTTCTTCTTTTTGGCTCGCGCCTCGAGCAGCACATAAAGGATGTCAACCATAATGTCTCGTGAATCACCTGGCTGAAGAAGCCCTATGCTTAAGCATATCTTTCTTACTAGGTCGCGCTTGTCCTTAGAAGAGGGCTTTTCATATTTTCTAAGCGTGATTTCAGAAATTGGGATGTCCTTAGAAATGTTCTTCATAGGGAAATTTCAATGACAATTAGTATAAATAATTTTTGATTGAATGTTTTAATTGAGTGCTTTTTCTATTCAAATTTTTATAAAAGGATTAGAATTAGTTTGCATTATTTTGTATCATTATATCCTGCTAATGTAGATTGCAAATTTAGTTCTTTTTATATCCTCGTCAGAAGAATGCTCAAAACTTCCAGTTGGCTCGTTTTCAGAAAATTCCATGTTTGAAGAGCCTGTGCTCTTCTTTATTTTTTCTTCAAAGTCAGGAATTTTTGATAGCATCTCCAGTGCCTTTTTTTCTGTTCTTATGAAAAGACTTATTGAATCAGACTTCTGCATGCCGCTCTTCTTTCTAAGCGCCTGTATCCGTCTTATCAGCTCTCTAACATAACCTTCTGCAGCCAGCTCTTCGCTGAGTATTGGATTTATCATCACAGAAAAATCCTTCAGCTCTGCCAGTAGGAATGGCTGCTCAGCTGCTTTTTCAATGATTATGTGTTCTGCTTTTATCTTACACTCCTTGCCGTCAACAATTACTGTGAAGAAGCCTTCCTTCTCAATATGGGTGAGTATTGCTTCTGAACTGCTTACTGCGAACTGCGCAATTATCTTTGGAGTCAAATTCCCGAATTCAGGCCCGAGCTTTGAGTATTCTGCCCTTACTGCAGTCTTTATCTTTTTTGATTTCTCTACTGTTTCTAACTGCTTGATGTTCGCCTGCTTCAGTATGATTTTTGAGAGTTTCTTTGCTGCCTTGAGAATCTCTTTATCTTTTGAAACAACTATTGCCTTGCTCAGAGGCCATCTTACTCCAAGGGTTTTCTTCTCTCTCAATGAAAGTATTACACTGACAATCTGCTTTACGGCTTCCATGTTCTCTTCTAATTTCTCGTCAACAAGGGATTTCTTCGGCTTAGGCCATTCTGCCATGTGAACGCTTTCCTCAGAGTGCTCCGGATTTAAGACCGTGTGCAAAAAATCTTGATATATCTTCTCTGTAACATAAGGAGAAAATGGCGCCATCAATCTTATCACTTTATCAAAAGCATACAAGAAAGTGAAAGCCAGTGCTGGATCTTTTGAGGAAGTTCTGCTTCTCACCAGTTTTATGTACCACCTTGAGAAATCTTCATCTACAAATTTAATTATTGATTTTACACAAACATCATACTCATGCTTTTCAAGAGCTTCGGTAACTTCTGCAACAAGAGAGTTTGCCCTTGAGACAAGCCATCTGTCCTCTATTTTCAGCTCAAGCTCTTTTAATTTTCTAGCATCTGGTTTTTCAAAAAAGCGTGTAAAATCCTTAGTGTCTATATTTGTCCTTTCAAAATATTCTGAAACAAAAAAATAGGAATTCCAGAACAGTTTCAAAAATGATAACGGGGTTTCCTTGACCAGATTATAGCTGAATCTCTTTGTGTTACCAGGAGCTGTGTAGCACATCTGCAGCCTTATGGCATCTATACTTAATTCATTGAATGCTTCCCATGGGTCTATGATGTTGCCTTTGCTCTTGCTCATCTTTTCCCCATGTTCGTCAACAATAAGCCCTGCGCACACCACATTCTTGTAAGCTATTGAGTCAAAAAGCAGAACGCCAAGCACATGAAGCGTGTAGAACCATCCTCTTGTTTGATCTAATGCCTCTGCTATGAAATCATAGGGGAAATACTTCTTGAAGAGGCTCTTGTTTTCAAAGGGATAATGATACTGCGCAAAAGATGCAGAGCCAGAGTCATACCAGCAGTCAATAACATCAGGCACTCTCTGCATCTGCCTTCCGCATTTGCATTTTAATTTTATCTCGTCAATGAACGGCTTGTGAAGGTCAATCTGCTTAGGGACTTTGATGCCTTCTTTTCTAAGCTCTTTGACGCTGCCAATCACTTTCTCTGCGCCGCAATTCTCGCATCTCCATATGGGCAGCGGAGTTCCCCAGAACTTGCTTCTGCTCAATGCCCAGTCTTTAGCCCCTTCAAGCCAGTTTCCAAATCTGCCTTCTTTTATATGTTCCGGGAACCAGTTTATTTCCTTGTTTTTTTCAAGAAGCTTCTGCCTAAAATCACTTACTCTGATAAACCATGACTGTCTGGCATAATAGAGCAATGGAGTTTTGCATCTCCAGCAGAATGGATAAGAGTGTGTGTATTCCTCAACTTTGAATAATGCATGACTATCTTTGAGCATCTGAACTATCTTCCTATCAGCATCCTTTACAAAAAGCCCTTCGAGCTCTTTTATTTCTGAGGTGAATTTGCCGTCTTCACCAACAGGATTGACAAACGCAATTCCGTGCTGCTTGCACGCCTCATAATCCTCTTCTCCAAAGGCAGGCGCTTGATGAACAATTCCTGTGCCCTCTTCTATGCTTACAAAATCAGCTGGAATAACGACAAATGCTTTTTTGTCAAGCTTTTCCTTGAAGAAATCAAATAACGGCTCATACTCTATTCCAACTAATTCCCTGCCTTTGACTTCCTTGATTATTTTGGAATCATCAAAATATTTTTTTACAAGCTCCTTTGCTAGAATGTATTCTGAGTTTTCATGCTCAACAATTGCATAGACTATTTCAGGATTCAGTGCAAGAGAAAGGTTGCTTGGCAGGGTCCAGGGCGTAGTTGTCCATGCAAGGAAATACCTTGGCTTTTTGTTATCTGTTTTGTCATCTGAATTTTCTTTATTGTGTGAATTTTTAATCTTAAATCTTACAACTATGGTTTCTTCCGTAACATCCTCATAGCCCAAAGCCACTTCATGGCTGCTGAGGGAAGTGCCACATCTCGGGCAATAGGGCACAACCTTGTAATCTTGGAATAGAAGATTCTTTTTGTAAAGCTCCTTTAGAGACCACCATACGCTTTCAATATAATCATTATTCATTGTAATATACGGGAGTTCCAAATCTACCCAATAAGCAAGCTTTTCTGTAAAATCATTCCATTTTTCTATGAAGCTGAAAACATCGGTTCTGCATATGCTGTTGAACTTCTCAATGCCGTAATCTAAAACTTCTTTTTTAGAATTCAGTTCTAATTTCTTTTCAACCTGCACTTCAACTGGCAAGCCGTGGCAGTCCCAGCCGCCCTTTCTCGGCACATAATAGCCCTGCATGTATTTGAACCTGCAGAACAAATCCTTGAATACTCTTGCTTCTGTGTGGTGTAGCCCAGGAAGCGCATTTGCAGTCGGAGGCCCTTCTAAGAATGAGAATGTCTTCTTTCTCTTTGTAGATAGCACTTTCTGCTTTATCTTGCTATTCTTCCAAAAATTTGATACCTCTTCCTCAATCTTCTTAAAATTGTAATCCTTATCAGGAGTTTTCATTATAGCACCTAAATCTGATTATTTGAATCTTCATAGGAGTTTTGCCTGCACTTAAAAATTTTATGGTGCATGAATATATGAAAAAGTTGTCATATATTAATATTGGTATTAAAGAGAACATTTCAAGGTAAAAATTGAATAAAAATTATTGCTGCAGAATTGAGAATAATTAGAAAGATTTTTAAATAACAGAAAATATTAAAGTTGCAAAAAAGAAAGGAATTATTTAAAAAAATTTAAAGGATTTGCATCGGTTTGCTGCTTGCTATAATATGTAAGCCAGTAGCTCAATATTTAAAAATCAAAAAAGTGGTGGAAGAATGGTTTTATTTCTAGATGAAAAATATAAAAAAGCTAAAAAGTTTGTTCTGCTATTCGCATTTTTTATCTCATTGGTGTTTTTAGCAAAAACAGTCAGCGCAGGCTGCTGCATTGCAACTGATTATTCTGGATATTATACAGCAAATAACGCTATGGGCTGTGACGGCTTTTACTATGATGTTAATTGTAATGACAAATCCCTTGAACCTTATATTTCACAAATGTGCTGTATCCTCAACATCAGCCAGACCAACAAGTGCTATTACGGCTCAATGAAATTCTGCGAATACAAGGCAGAACAAGAAGGCGCAACTGATTATGAACTATCAGATGGTGATTATGGCGCCGATGGAACGCTTTGTTCTCTCAGCAATGTTCAAGGAACATGTCCCAGCCTATTGCCTGAAGTCAACTGCAGCAAAACATATAATATTATTGTTCAAGGCTGCATTGACGAAGAGGGAAAATCAGCATTCTTCTGCACCAGAGAAGGAAAATTAATATCTAATTGTGAGCTTTGCCTAGAGGACAATTGCGGAAGCTTGGTGTGCAACAAGCAAACAGGAAGCTGCGAGATGGTTTCTGCTAATAACTGCACAACAATAGGCTACGAGTGCTGTGCTGATTGCAAATCTGACAAAAGCGAGCCGCGTTATGATTATGGAACAGAAAATGAGGGCAGTTGCCCTCAGAATCTTCCAAGATGCTGTGAGGAGTGCAAAACCACACAGTATTGCTGTGAGTTCAAAAGTCAGTGTCCTGAATCCACAGGCAAAGGAAGCTGTTCTTCTGGGTGGGAATGCAGCCATGCGTGTGAACAATGGAATTGCGCACTTAACCAAAAAATAGCTTCTTCCTCAAATCAGCATGAAGTATGCTGGTGTAGCAATGAAAAGAGATATACTGCTTCTGACTCAGGATGGTGCTGCGAGGTGCCGGGTGTTGAAGGAGGAGTTTATAGTCCTGTTTCATGCAGTGAAATTGGAGAAGCCAAAGTAAGCGGTCTTGTGAAAGATTCTGCTGAGTCAAAAGGAATTGCTGGTGCATGGGTGTTTTTACCTGCCCATGGAATTGTAAGCCTGCCTACAGGAGCCACAGGCGATTATTCGATTTCTGGCTTGAAAACAGGAGTGAGCTACACTGTCTCTGCTTATGCCTCTGAATATTATATGCTTTCAAAAAGAATTTTAATGGATGCGTTGGATAAATCTGTTGATTTCCTAATGATAAAAATCGGTTCTACACAATGCAATCCAGTACATCCAGCGGCAATTTCTGGATTTAAGGCATTTGGGCAGCAGGGTAAAAAGGAAGTAAGTGTTGAATGGGATAAGAACTGTTCTGAATTAATATCTGCATATTATCTGAAAAGAAAGGACTGGAGTGCTGCAATTATATTGCCTGCCTCTGCTGACAGCTACATTGATAGCAATGTTGAATGGGGAAAAAACTATACTTATGAAATCCGGGCGATTTATCAGAATAAAAACACTCCTATTTCCAGCACCACTGTAAAAATGGGAAGTGCACTTTGCGAGGGTGTTCTTCCGGGCAATGAGTTTTGTCTGGACAGCCAGAATAGGAAAAATACTGAAAATGCCACTCTGAGAAGGACTTGTGATGAAAATAATAATGTTGCAGAAAATGTTTATATTAATACAGGAGTTTATGGTTATGAAACAGCAGACTGTTCAGAATATGATGCAGCAGAAGGTGGAGAACACCTGTGTGTGCTTACCAAGGGATTTCCTCAAGAAGGAACTGGAGAAGTGATTTCAAGATGTAAGAGAAAGGATGCCTGTGAAGCAACAGGAAATCCTTTAGGGCTTTTCTATGACAGGAACGTATGCTATGCCTTTGATTACAATTGCTATTACGAATTTTCAGGCACAAGCGTTGATATATGCGCTGACTGCAATGCAAAGCTGAAATGCTTTGATTTTATTTCAAAAGAGAGCTGCATGAACAACGATTGCGGCTTAAAATGCAATTGGACTTCTACTAATAAAGAGTTCAGCAAGGGAATCTGCTATCCCGAAGAAGAATATACCGGCACAGAATATTGCGACTTGTGCAATAATCTGTTTATGAACTGCGATGAGGATACTTGCTCAAAGCTAGGAAAATGCATAGCAAAGCAGGATGGCTGTTCAGTGTGCCCTGCTTCCACGAACTGCTCAAGCTACAAGGACCAGAAAAGCTGCGAAGGCTATCCATTTGACATGATTAACCCTTGTCCACCTCCAACATGTGGAGCTGTTAAAGAATATTATTGTCAAAACGGAGTGATGCAGAACATAACAACAGTTTGTCCTTCCGGTTATACCTGCCAAGATGGAGCATGTAAAGATACTTCTTCTCTTACTGCTTCTATTTTGGGACCAGAGG
>CAYQKJ010000006.1:0-14984 GCA_964418195.1 uncultured Methanosarcinales archaeon
AGAAAAAAATAACCCTTTAAAAAAGGGTTAATCGAAAAGAAAAAAAGCGTTGACGTAATTGCGTTTTGCTTTTCTTCGAGCGCAAAACGCCGATTTTGCTGATGCAAAATCAAAAAGTGTTGGCGAAAATCCGGGCGAGCCCATTTTTTAAAAAAAGAGTGCAAAAAGAGGTGTATTTATGAAAAAAGAGAGCAATGAAAATAAATTCAAATTCTTTTTCATACTGCTCCTGCTTGTGCTGGCTGTAATAGCATTTTTAATGATAAGACCCTTCATAGTTACAATACTTCTCGCTGCAGTTTGTGCCTATATCTTCTATCCATTCTACAAGTTCATCAAAAAGAGGATAAGAAGCGAAAACGTTTCTGCATTTATAGTGACCATTCTTATTTTTACCATAATCTTTCTGCCAGTATTTTTCCTCTTCAACACTCTGGCAGTTGAGATATATTCTTCATACAAAACCTTTCAACAAACTCTGACTAATACTTCATTTGTTGCTTCAGGCTGCACTGACAAATCTTTTGTTTGCAGCGTAATAAATTATTTTAATTCTTCTCTTGAATCCTCAGCTTTCAGGGCAAACTTGAACGAAATGATAAGGCAGGGTTCCAATCTTATACTTAAGGGCGTTTCCACATTTCTGCTTTCAATTCCCGGCAGGATATTCCAGCTTTTTGTCATGTTTTTCACACTGTTTTTCCTGCTTCGCGATAGCAGAAAGATTATACAAGGACTTAGCTATATAGTCTCCATAAAGCTAAGCCACGTGCATAAAATATTGAAAGAGTTTGACAATAGCCTGTATGCTGTTGTTTATGGCAATATACTTATTGCATTTGTGCAGGGTATTGTCGCGGCAGTAGGCTTTTACTTTTTGAAAGTGCCTTCTTTCATGCTCTGGGGCTTTCTTACAATAATAGCTTCCCTAATACCTTTTATAGGACCACCAATAATCTGGGCTCCACTTGCAATCTTTAGAATGGTAAATGGCTATATACTGCACAACAGCAGCATTTTTTGGAATGGAATAATAATTTTTCTCTACGGCTTTTTTATCATAAGCACCATTGACAACATTTTAAAGCCTAAGATAATTGGTGACAGAGCAAAAACACATCCTTTAGTAATATTTTTTGGAATTATAGGAGGACTAGCGTTTTTCGGTTTTGCAGGAATAATCCTGGGCCCGATAATACTTACGTTGTTCTGGACATGCTTTGACATCTACAAGACAGAATATCTTGGCAACAAAACATAAGGTTATCACATAAAAAATAAACAGCATAAAAATAAAATGATGTAAAATAATACGCCGAATTAATAATATGCAGAATTAATAAAAAAATTACAAAATATAGAAATAAAAAGTTACAGTTTAATAAAAATGAACATCAATTGAAAGAACACTAAAGCGGTGATTTGATGAAACTAAAGGTTAAGGATGTTGACATAAGCACTGGTGGCACGCACGTTGCAATAATGAATGAGAAGGATGCTGGAAAGATTGGGGCTTACAAGGGAGACAGAATACAGATAAAAAAGGGAAACATGGCAACTATTGCAATAATTGACATAGCAGAGAGCACAAAGGTGTTTCCTACAGGCACTATCGCGCTTTTTGAAGAGGTGATTTCAGAGCTAAAAGTGAATGAATCAGACATAGTTGATGTTTCCTTAGAGAATAAGCCAGATTCTATTCAATTCATAAAAAATAAACTAAATGGGAAAAGGCTTGCCTATCACGAAATTTACACAATAGTCAAGGATATTGTTGATAACAAGCTCTTAGAGTCTGAGATAACATATTTCGTGTCAGCCTGCTACATAAACGCATTAAATACAGATGAGACTGTTGGTCTGACAAAGGCAATGGTGAAAACCGGTGAGACGCTAAAGTTGGAGCCGCCGGTCTTTGATGTTCATTGCATAGGCGGCGTAGCTGGAAATAGAACTACACCAATAGTTGTTCCAATAGTTGCAGCAGCAGGGCTTGTAATTCCCAAAACAAGTTCAAGGGCTATAACTAGCCCTGCAGGAACCGCAGACACCCTGGAAGTAATAACCCCTGTTTCTTTTACAATTGATGAGATGCGGAATATAGTAAAGCAGACAAACGGCTGCATGGTGTGGGGAGGCGCTGTATTATTAGCCCCTGCTGATGACAAAATCATAAAGCTGGAATATTCATTAGGCATAGATGCCCAGGCGCAGATGCTTGCAAGCGTTATTGCAAAGAAGAAATCAGTTTCTGCAACCCATGTTCTAATAGACATTCCGGTGGGAAAAGGTGCGAAGATACAGGATATGAGAGATGCTCTTTTCCTTAAAAAGAGGTTCAAACAGATTGGACAGCGCTTAGGCATAACATTTGAAGTGATGATAAGCAATGGTTCACAGCCAATAGGCAATGGCATAGGACCGGTTTTGGAGATGAAGGATGTGCTCAAGGTTCTTAAAAACAGCCCTCTTGCACCATTAGACCTCAAAGAAAAATCCATTTCAATGGCAGGTCTCATTTTAGAAATGGGAAGAAAAGCAAAAAGGGGCGATGGGAAAAGAATTGCAAAAGAGATTCTTGATTCAGGCAAGGCTTTTGAAAAGTTTGTTGAGATAATAAACGCTCAACATGGAAAAGTGCCTACAGAAAGCGACCTGGAGCCCGGCAAATTCAGTTATGCGTTCCCTGCATATGCTTCTGGAAAGATTGTGCATATTGACAGCAATTTTCTATCAAAAATTGCAAGAGCTGCCGGCAATCCTCAAGACAAAAAAGCTGGAGTTTATTTGCACAAGCACATGAATCAAAGAGTAACTGTTGGCGAGCCACTGCTGACTGTTTATGCGCAGAGCAAGCAGAAGCTCTCTTATTCCATAGAACTGCTTAAGCAATCCGGCTTTGACGCTGTTATGATAAAATAATTATGATAAAATAAAAGAGAAATATCCAATATTTTTTCTAATTATTTTAACTTTATATTTTATGTGAGTTTCCCCTTATATTTTATATGAGTTTACTCAGTTTCCTAATCTTTTTTGCAGGGACTCCGCCCCACATCTCAAAATCTGGGATGTCTCTATCAACAAAGCTGTTCATTGCAACAACACAGTTGTCTCCTATCTCAACGCCAGAGCGTATTGTGCTGAATGCTCCTATCAAAGAATTCTTTCCAACAGTTATTCTGCCCAGGCGTATATGTTTTTTCTGTAAATTCATGGCAGAGCATGTTAACGTTCCAGCCTATCAATGCATTGTTTTTTATAGAAATTAACTGGGGATATAAGGGGTCAAATTCTGTGCCAATTGCAATGCCAACGTTCTTTCCTATTTTTATGCTCAATAATCTTAGAATGTGAACCTTGATTCCAAAAGGAAGATACTTGCAGATTCCAATCACTGCATAATTAAAAAGTGACCTTATGGGGTTTGCTATCCTGCTCCATTCAAACAAAGTATTTATCGTATCATTATGTTCTAACAATAGAACTTTCTCTTTTCCGTCTTTAATAAAGTCCTTGATCTTCTTCTTGTTTTCTTCGTTCATTCTTTCAAATATTCTTTGAAAATTGAGTATTTAAATTTTTGCAATCAATTTTATCAGTTTTTATAATCTTAAATATTTTCACGAGTAGGTAATCCGATATTCCAGTCATCAGCACATCCTTTTCTCTCAAAGGAATTTCTTTGTAGGGATTTTCCTTTTTCCGCAGAAAGATTCCATGGTGAATTCCAAGAAACGAAATCCAGGATTTCAGAATCATTTATTACGAACAGTATGCCCTGCTTATTGCTGAGTGGAAATTTTGGTTTTATTGCAACTGCAGATTCTGGCTCAATTTTCCCATTTAGCCTCATTTTGCTCTTGTTGTTTTCAAGAAAAATGTAATCAAGAGTTATTTCCTCATCTGTAGGATTGTAGAGTTCAACGAATTCCTCTTCGGCATCCTTTCCTTTTGCATCATAATATACTTCAGAAATAATGATGGAATCAGCTTTTGAGCAAGAATTTTCAAAATCTTCTTTTGTCCAATCTGATTTTGACAAAATACCTCTTCCATTCCAGACATAGTCAAATTCTTCAAGATATCTCTCTGCAATCTTCCTATCATTTATTATAAGCATATTTTCATCATTCCTGAAGTTTGCATTTTCAGTAGGATTGAAGCTCCCTGTTATCACAGTTTCATTGTCTATTATGAACACCTTATGGTGCATGGTGTAAGGATTATTGTCTGCTTTTACTTCTATACCATTTGCCTTTAGATATTCAAACTCTGAATAGTTTGAAATCTGTTTTTTCTCAAAAATTCCTTTCACCTTAATATTCTGTCCTGATTTTTGCGCAAGAACTTCTGAGATTTTTGCATCAGTGAAGCTGAATGTCATAAAAACAATGTTTTCTCTCGTTTTTTCTAATTCTTCAATCACTCTCTCTCTGCAATCATCTTCAGGGCAGAAATAATTTTTCACTAAAGTTTTGTTCATGATGATTGCTTTTCTAAAATCCGATATGCGAGTATTTTCATTGAGCTTTTCATTTTCAATTTCTGCTCTTAGCCAAAGCTCCTGAAACTTTTTCTCATAATTATCTGACAATATTTTTGATTTGATTATTGCAACATTGTTATTGTTGTAGTAAGAATCCATTTCTGTGGGATTGTAAGAACCAGTCAGCACAATCTTATTTTCAAATATGCAGAATTTGTTGTGCATTATCCCCTTTGAGGGAACTGCCCTGATAATTTTTCTGGCTATCAACGTTTCTTTTATTTCATTTTTCATCTTATCAAACATTTTTTCATCCAATGCAATATTGACCTCAGCAGATGAACTTTTGTTGATAAGCAGTTCGAGAAAGACATCATCTACAGTGTAGAATGCGCACTTAATAATCGAAGAACTTTCAATAAGTTCCTTGAGCCTTTCGGGGCACATTTCCCTTGGGCAGAAAAATATCTCTATATTTCCAGAATCTTCTGCAAATTCTTCAACACCTCTTGTGGTGATTTTATTTACATCTTTTATTTTATTGATAATGCCTTTTCCATTGTTCAAGTTTTCCGCTTCATTCACAACAATCGGAACCAGAATGAGAATAATTATGAAAAAAGGAATCTTCATTCTGTGCTTTTTGTAATTTTTAGAATTCAAATTGTTTGATAAATTCATACCTTATTATTACTTTTACCTTATTTATTTATATTAACCAGGAAATTCCGAAAATCTTCTGGATTCCTTATTTGCACTTATTTGTAGCCCTATTCACTCATATGTTCCCATGCATCCAGTCAATGCTCTTCAAAAACGCGAATTTTGTTCCAGGATATCTCTTTTCCAGCTTGTCAATCTCTTTAATTAGGGTTTTTTCAAAATTTTTTTCATTTTTTTCTGTTTTTTCCTTATCAATCTTACTGATTCGCAATTTCTTAAATTTCGCATAGAGCTCTATTTCCTTTTCAATCTCATTTCTCAAAAGTTTTACAAAAATTGAATTACATTTCTTTATAGAGAATCCTAAATATTCGGGCCTTTTGCCTGCAAATGTTTCCATTAAGAAATATTTTATCTCATCTTCACAACTCCACGGTATTATTATGACATTAATTTTATTTTTTGCTATAAACTTTAATAATTCCCTGTTTTCAAAAATGCTTTCATATGCTACCTTTGATTTTTTTTCAATGATTGCTATTTTTGGATTTCTTATGATTTTTTTTATGACAAACAGGTCAACCTTGGATTTTAGGCTCTCATTATCTATTAGAAGAATTCTATTTGAGGCTTTTTTTTTAGCACTGAGATTGAGATTCTTGACTATTTTCTCCTTTCTCAGCTGCTTCTTTATCCTCTTTTCAAAGACTCTGCTAAAGCATTCAGGACACATAGCTGGAGAATACCTGAATTTCACAGCGCTTTTTTCCTTTCTGCACACTTCACACAGGCTCATTTCAATTATCTTCTAACAACATTCTTTATAATTTTTTTCCTTTTGCCAACTCTTTTTGATTTTTTCAGAGATTATTGCAAGCAAAAATAATTTAAACTTGTAATTCACCTAATCCGGATATCTTCCAATGCAGGTAGTTTGTTACTACTTTTATATACTAAAGAATAGAAAAGTTTAAATAGTAGTTTGTTTCACTCTAAAGTAGAAAATGATTATGTTCAGTTAATAAAATTATAATCTATCACCTCTTTTTCCCAAGCAAGCAGCTTTCGGGTTGCTTGCATGGGTTTTTATCAATGTTTTCTTTGTTGTAGATTATGTTCTAGAGATTTCTCTAAATGCCTTTTTTTGTAAATTAGAAATAAATATTTCAGCTATGACATGTATCTATATCATTATTTTCTTTTTCTAATATATTTATTGATTTTATTTTTTCTTTTTTTGGACGCGATTTTTTTGCGCATTTCGCTTAGAATTTCTTTTGTCACAATCTCTTTTTTTAAATATTCTTCATACTCAATTTTCTTTTTGATGTAAATTGCAAGAAGCATTCCAATGGCAAGCCCTGAAATAAACACCATGGTGATTCCTGCATAAATTTTATAGAAGTGGAATAGCAGATTTGTTTTCTGGAAATATATGTCTATATTGCTTAATTCAAGCGCATAGCCGGAATATATAAATGCAGAAGCAATGTCAGAATCCTTTAAGGAATTTGCATATTCATAGTAGCTGAAGCCGGCTATTGGAAACATCCCTTTTGAGCCCTGCATGAGTATTCTCTGCTTTGTAATTTCTAATCTTTTTTCTAATATTTTTTTTGTCTGATTCAATTCAACTTCAGAAACGCCCATGATTATCTCTGCTTCTGCCTTTGCCCTGCTTGCCTTGTCAAAGCAGGTTTCATATTTCTTCTCCTTCGAATCACTAATTGCATCTTCTATTTTTTCACTTGCGCTCGATAAAGGAATCTTTAAGAATAGTGCGGCGTATTGATAGCGCTCTTCTGCTTCTGCAATCTTGTTCAGGCACAATTCTTTCATGTTTTCCTCATTGAAATTGAACTTCTTGCCAGGCATTTTGAAGAATTCCTTCCAAAGTTCTGAGCTTACGATTCTCTCTTCTGCATATGCCAAATCATATACAGCGCTTTCCATATTCTCAGAGGCTATTTCCTTAATCGCATCATTGTAATATTTTTGTGCTTCCTCCAATCTTGAATTCACAATGACATACGCCTGCAATCCTGTTATTGTCTGATAATTCTTGTCCGATGTTGCATAAGAATCTTTGAGCTGTTTTTTTATGTCATCAGCATAAGAACACATTTCAGAATAATTCATCTTTTCAGCAAGCTTGTCCAAGAATCTTAATTTGACATTTGCGCCATAGCAGTAGCTTGCTGCAGAGTAGAAGTTTGCATTTTTCATTTCAGACTCTGCTTTAAGTGTGAGGTTTTTGGCGTTTTCATAATCCTTAAAATATCCTTTTATTTTTGTCAGATTATTATCCACTCTATTTAATTGCTCTTTTCGCTCATAAACTTCCTTTAGCAGTTTCTGGCTTCTTGCGCAAAGCTCTTGTGATATGTTTTCCATTATTTTTGAATAGGAAGGGTCAATCTTTATTTCGCCCTGAAATTCCCTCAGTTTTTTCCCTGTGAGCCCGTAAATCACTTCGTTAAGATCTGAGATTTCCAGAACTTCTATACCTGATTCCTTAGCATATTCCTGAATGCTGACATTTTTTGTATCGTTTATTTGCACCATTATATTTTCTCCTTCTGGAATGAACACCGTCTTTATTCCCGCATCTGCAGCTGCTTCAATCTTTGCCTTTATTCCGCCGACACTTCCTATTATGCCGCCAGAATTTATTGTGCCAGTAACTGTTTTCTTCTCGTCAATTTTCAGGTGTTTGAGTTCTGCATATGTTATTGCTGAGACTGCAGCGCTTGCACTCGGGCCGCCGATTATTGCAGAATCAGCCTTTATGGTGTAAAAAAAGTCATAGTTTGAACAAGATATTTCTGCTTCACTGCACGCAATCTCTTTTGCGAATCTTGTGGATATCTGCGTATCAAGCTTCATCAGCGGGAATGTTTCAACAAAAACCCTGCCGCTGCCAGGCTTTATAGTGAGATAGAGGTCTGCAACACTTCCCTCATAGCCGTTTTCTGTCTCAGCAACTGCCAGCAGTTTCATGTGTGCTGTAGGAAGAGATGACGTTAGATATAGAAACAAAAGAACTGAAATTAACAAAATTGAAATTAATAATATTATAGCAGCATTCTTTATTCTTGTTTTCCTCATTTTTTTGTTTTAATGATTTTTATATGTTATTCATTTCAATTATTTTGTTATTTTATCACACTATTTTTTTTAATTAGTTTTATTGTTTTTATTATCTTAATAATAATTTTTAGTCATAATTTTCAACTAAAATATTATTTTTCTAAGCTGATATTATTTTTTTTAATAGTTTTTGCTTATATTTTTTATCAGTTATTTTTTTCTTTTCTATATTTTTCAATTATATTTTTTATTCTATTTTGCATTATCTTTATCGCTATTGCTGTTATTATTAGCACTGTTTTCCATTTTCTTCTTCTTGTATTCTTCCTTTGAAGGGCAGTTTGGATTTATACAGAATTTCCAGGGCTTCTTTCCCTTGTAGAGTATCACTACCATGGGGCTTCCGCACTTCTCGCATTTTTCAGCAATCGGCTTTATTCCGCCGCTCTGCGGGATTCCGAATGTTGTTTTGCATTCTGGATATCTGTCACAAGCTATGAATCGCTTTCTTGTCTTTTTTGAAGTAATTATCTTAAGAGAACCCTTTTTGCATACTGGGCATTCTCCTATGAAGCTTGCAGTGTGTCTCGTTTCCTTGTAGGCGCTCTTCAAATCCTTTCCCACTTCTCTCTCTTTTTTGGTGAATTTCTCGAGCACTTTCAGAAGAACTTTTTTTGCCTCTTCAAGCACTTCTTCCCTTTTCTTCTTTTTTTCCATGACCATGTCTGATTCTATCTCAAAATGCCTTGTCAGCTCTTCGTCAACTATTTCCGGGCAGTACTTTTCAAGTATCTTTTCAGTCTGGATTCCAAGCTCTGTGGCTTCTATCAATTGTCCCTTCACATAACCTCTTCTGAAGAGCGTGTCTATTATCTGTGCTCTGGTAGCCTTTGTGCCCAGATTCTTGTTTGCAAGTTCTTTTACAAGAGAAGCAGGAGAGTATCTCTTTGGCGGCTGGGTCTCTTTTTCCAATTCTTCGATTGACTTTACCTTTATCTCGTCTCCAATTTCAACACGGGGCACCTCAACCTCTTTTGAGATTGCATATGGCTCATACAATGAATACCATGCTCTTTCCAGGGTTGTCATGCCGTTTGCAACAAACATTTCATCTTCTACACTCAGCTCCACCACAACTTTTTCTTTCACTGCCGCCTTTCCAAATGTTGCAATGAATCTCTTGACAATCAAATCATATATCTTCCTTTCCTCCTCGCTTAGTTTTTTGGGAGTTATGCCTGTAGGATAGATTGCTGGATGCGCAGGATCTGTCTTGCTTCCATTGTTTGGAACAAGCTTTACAGTTTCAACTGTCCTGAAGAGTTCCTCCTTGCTTAAGATTCTTGAATGTCCAGAAAGCATAAGCGTAAGTTCTTTTATTTTCTCAACATAGGCGTCGTTTGCGTACAAGCTCTTCATTATACTTACAAAACCTATTCCGAACGGCAGCTGCTGCGAGGATGTTCTTGGGTATGATATCAGCCCGTCGGTGTATAGCGATTGTGCAATTTCAAGGCATCTTTTCGGGTTTATCCTGAAACAGCGGTATGTTTCCATCTGCAGCGTTGTCAGGTCAAAGGGATTTGGTGCAAACTTTTTCACTTCTTCCCTCTGAACATTTTTGACAAAGCATTTTCTTTCAGAAGTTTTTTCCATTATGTCATCAGCTTCTTTCTTTTCCCAGAATTTGTTTTTCTTGTGCCACGCCTCTATTTCGTCGCTTTCTGCTTTGCCCAGAAGCCTTATCTGCCAGTATTTTTTTGCAACAAAGCTTTTTATCTCCTCTTCCCTGTCCACGATTATTTTGAGCGTCGGGCCCTGCACCCTTCCGCTGCTGAGCACCATGAATGTGCCTGCTGTTTTCATGGCAGAAGTCAATGCTCTTGAGATGTTTATTCCGTAATAATAGTCCATCTCATGTCTCAGTAGCCCGGCTTCTGCCTGCCCCCAGTCTATTGTAGGCATTTTGTTTTCATAGGCGTTGACCAAATCTGGTTTTGTCAGTGCAGAAAACTTCATCCTCGAGCCGTCCTGCTGCTTGCATGCGAATCTTAATACATTCAGCCCAATAACTTCTCCCTCAACATCATAGTCTGTTGCGACAGTGAAAGCATTTGCATTTGCTGAAATCTTTTTCAGGACATCAAGATATTTTTTTGAGAAAGAGCTGCTCTTGCTCATCTTTGACAAAGGAACCCACTCCACATCAAAAACAGGATATTTCCATTTGTTGCCGCCTTTTTCCATCAGCCCGAATAGATGACCGACTGCGCATCCAACGAATATCTTCCTGTTTTTATGAGTGATTTCATAGTAGGGTGCTCCCTTTTCTGAGTCTTTGTTCACTTTGTCGTCAGCAAGCGCATTTGCAATCTTAAGCGCAACTTTCGGTTTTTCAGTTATTATTAGCTCATAGCCGTCTGACTTACTGTCTGGCTTAATCTGTTTTTCCCTTTTTGGTTTTTTCTCTGCTTTCTGTAAGCTTTCCTTGCTAGTTTTTTTAGCAGGCATTTTTCCTCTTTAATTAAATCGGTAATTAATATATGATTAATATTTTTTTCCTATTTCTTTTTGTTCAAATCAGCATTTCATATAAAAAACTTCCGATACTTCCAACGAAGAGGGCAATTCTAATCGCTAAAACTAATCACTAAAAAATTCTGCCTTTAACCCGAAGATATAAACTTTGCAACGTTGAATCTCTAAATTTTGAGGGAAAATAGAGTCATAAGCAACATAATTTTCACAGATTATCAAAAACAGTTTTAGAACAGTTTGAAAAACAGTTGCAAATTTAATCAAAAGTTTTGTCAAATAGGGTTAAGTTATGAAAAACATTTTCTGTAAACGTCCCAATTCGAAAGCTTTAAAAATAAATGCCATTTCCACGCTTCTCATGGCAAAATTAAGAAACGCATGTTCATACAGACGGGTAAAGAGACCGTATACAAGAATCTCTAAATTCAGGAAGAAATCCTATGTCAGGATGGACCCTAATATCAAGATTGTCAGATTTGACATGGGCGATCCTAAGAAGAAATTCCATTACAAATTGACTCTGCATTCAAAAACTATACTTCAGATAAGACAGGAAGCCATTGAGTCAGCAAGGCAGATAAGCAACAGAATTTTGGAAACCAAGCTTGGAAAGACAGGCTTCTCTCTTAAAATAAAGATTTATCCGCATCATGTTCTAAGACAAAAAGCATTTGCATCTGGCGCTGGCGCTGATAGAACAAGCACTGGAATGTCAATGCCTTATGGAAAACCCGTTGGTGTTGCTGCACAGATCAGAAGAAAGGGAAAAGAGCTCTTTGAAGTGCATGTTGATGAGCCTGATATTCAAGTAGCAAAGAAAGCGCTAAAAGAAGCGTCTTATAAGCTGCCGTGCCCTTGTCAAATCAAAATAACAAAGATTGCTTAAATTCTTTTGTTTAATGCTTTTATAATATATGTTTAATTCTTTTTTTGAACTCTTTTTGAACTTTTTTGAAAAAAGATTTAAATCAGTTCTTATTATTTATCTTTTATGAGCAAGCCAATTAAGAGATCATTGATTCTCGACTTCATTGAGAATTATGCTTTCAAATGCGATTCTTGCGGAACAGTCTCAAAACCGATTTTCATCTGTAAATGGTGCAAGCAGCCCATGAAGCTGAAAGAATGCCACTTCTTCCATCTGGTACCGCCCTCAAGAGGGGGCGCTGAAGACATCTCTAATGTAATAATGCTATGTCCTAGATGCAGCAGTAAGATTGACCTGATAAGAGAGAAATTGAGAACGCAGAGAAACAAGAGGCTTACGCATTATTAATTGTCATAGATAAGAATTCTTCACATTTTTTGTGTGTAGATGAATTGCCTTTTGATTGTTATTTTTTGTGCAGGCAGATGTTTTTTATAATTTTTTTCTTAGTATTTCTTTTTTTTATGACGGTTTAGCCATTTCAGGGCTTTGCAGTTTATTTGTTTCTTTTTTTGTTCTTCCTTAGCTACGAATTATAATTATTTTTTTCTTAGCCATCATTTCTTAAGCTATTATTCTCATCTTATCCATGCTTACCAGCACCATATTTTTTTTTAAAAAAATTACATTTTTTATACTGAGATTTTTTCTTCCTTTTATTACAAGTTTTTTAGAAGAATGATTAAAAGAATAATCAATATTCTGATTTCTTATGCATTTTTTCTCTATAGAAACCTTGAGCTTCTCTTGTGATAATTTCCTTAAGCTCTTCAGAATCCTTTATTGCATTATATTTTTTTTCTATAAGTTGTGCGTTCCTGATTATTTTTTCTGTTTTCAAATCTGTTTTGCTTATATATGTAATAAGATGCTTTCCCATACGATTTATAATTTCAAACAGCTGCTCCTGCTTTTCCAAAGAAGAGCTTTCATCCGGGTCAAAAACATAGATTATTGTATTTGCAGCATACTTCATTGCAAGATATGCCTGCCTTTCCATAGCATTCATCTTGTCTTCCCTGCTCAATGTTCCTGGAGTGTCTATCACTTGAATGTCCTTGTCTGCTCCCCTGAAAATCTGGGAGTTTGTATAGCCGAGCATTATTGATTTTGTTGTAAACGGGTAAGCTGCTATCTCCGGCCTTGCATCAGTTATTTTTGAAAGCAGTGTGCTTTTTCCCACATTTGGAAAGCCGGCGATTGCTACAGTAAACATATCCTTAAGCAGCGGATACTCTTTCATTGTTTTTGATGCCTCTCTTAAAAATCTCAAATGTTTATCTATTCTTTTCACAACAGAAGCGCATCTGCCATCAAACGCTCTCCTGTAATGTTTTACCGCAAATATTTCCTTGCTGCTTCTAATCTTTCTTCTGTAAACTCTTGAGAGCTGTGAGAGCTTCTTGCGGCACCAGTTGATTGAAGCCAGTGCCTTCTTAGCCTCTCCAATGCCAATTGTGCAGTCAATCAGCTCCTTATAGAATCGTGTAAGCCTTTCTAGGTTTGGAAAGGAGGTTGATATTTTTTCAAAACTTTTGCAGAGTGCATTTTCAATTGTTTCTATGTGCAGAGTCTCCAATTTCTTGGTTAACTCCAGCTCATAATCCCTTCTTAATCTAGTCTTCTTATGCCTCTTTTTCTTCTCTAGAATTTTCTTTGCTGTTTTTTCCTTAACAAAAACTTTTTCAGAATTCTCCCTAGCTCTTTTGAAGGCGCTGTTAATATAAAAGTCAGCATCGCCGACGTTCAGTGTTGCAAATTCCCTGAAATCCTCTCTGAAATCTTCCATGACGGCTATGTTTTTGTTCCTTTATTTATATGTTTTTGTAAAAAACAACAAACTTGAGCTGAGCAATTAAATCTTGAGATATCAATTATTTTTTAGTTAAACTTAAATATGCATTCAACTACGATTATTCTGTTATTTTGGTGAGTGCCTTATGAAGATGATGTTTGTCAGAATCAAAAGAGTGAATGTCAGGAATTTCATACCCTCTACAAACACTGCTAATTTCGAAGTTGTTTATGAGGATGTGAATAAAAAAGATTCCTTTATTGAAAATCTTCAAGTTGACAGCCGTGCTGTTGCTGCAATGTTGAGAAAGCTGATTGAAATTGAAGAAAGAGCCAACTATGACAAAGAAACAGGCACTGTGCGCATAGTGATTGAAGATAAGGAGATTGTAAAGGAAAAACTGAGAAACTTTATAAATGAGATTATTTCTAATGCTTCACAGCTCAAGAGCACAGCTCCTGAGCGCTATCTTGATACAATTTCAAGAATAGACAAGATGAGTTTAGTTTTTTAGGGGTGGGCTTATGTACTATTACAGAAAAAGAACTGTCAAGCTTCTTCTTATATTGCTGATAATATTTGCAGCCATCTTCTTTTTCACAATAAGAAATCTTGAATTCCAGGTTCAGAGTTCTATTTTTGCATTGGGCATTCCCTATGAGAACTGGATTGTTCTTGTATTCTCTGTTGCAGCAATTGCCAAAGTGGTGTTTGAGTTGTACAGGATTGAGTCTCATTCCAATTATGAAATGCGCATAAGAAAAGAAAAAACCTATTATTGAAAATTTGTCCAGCATTCTCCCAAGATTTACCCCAAAAGGAATCTCTGCGGACTCTGGTCGATATCAAGAAAATAATCTGCTTCTTCCATCAGTTTTGAAGAGCAGGATTTACCAAAAGCCATCACTTCAACTCTGCAGCCGAGCGCTCTCTTGAGATGTTGCATTAATGGCAGAAAATCTCCATCTCCTGAAACAAGCACAAGCGTGTCAATCTTCGGAGCTAATTCTATTGCGTCCATCGCTATGCCAATGTCCCAGTCGCCTTTTTTTGCCCCGCCATAGAACACTTGAAGGTCCTTTGCCTTCACTTCATAACCGATGTTCTGCAGCGCGTCAAAAAAATTCTTCTCATCCTTCACGTCAGCGCTTATAACATAGGCTATTGCTCTCACAAGTTTTCTTCCCTTAGTAGCCTCTTTTAGAAGCTCCCTGAAGTTGACTTTTGCCTTGTAAAGGTTTCTTGCAGAATAATACATGTTTTGAACATCTACCAGAACAGCTACTCTTTGCTCCTTGTGCTGTGACTTCACCATATAGCGCACCTCTCTTTAATAAATATCTTATCTCTGATTTAATAAATCTTATCTCTGATTTAATAAATCTTATCTTTCATTTAATAAGTATTCTATCTCTAATATTTTCAATATCTTATGACTTATTTATTTTTGCTTTTTATAACTTATTATATGTGCCTATTAT
>CAYQKJ010000007.1:0-13606 GCA_964418195.1 uncultured Methanosarcinales archaeon
ATCTAATCCAATAAAAATTAAAAACAATAATCAAACATCATAATTAAAACTAATTAACATAATATCCAAACATTATAATTAAAACAAACATTATGAATTAAAAATTAATAAAAAAATCAGAACCAAAACAAAATCATAAAACATGTTGATAAAAATGGCTAGAAAAAGAAAGAAGAACACAAGGCAGAGGGGCTCTGGCAGCCATGGATGGGGTGCGAAAAAGAGCCACAGAGCAAGCGGCAGGAGAGGAGGAGCCGGCTATTCTGGAACCGGAAAGAGAGCAGACCAGATGAAGCCGTCGATCTGGCATATAAAGGATTTCTTTGGAAAGCACGGCTTCAAAAAGCATCCGATAAAGCCTATATTGAATGCTGTTAACATAAAGTTTATTGAGAACAATTTTGAAAAACTTCTGAATGAAAAAAAAATAGAAAAACAAGGCGACAAATATCATTTAAATCTGGCAGTTCTGGGTTTCGGAAAATTGCTGTCAGAAGGGATTGTCAAGCACAAACTTGTGATAGAATGTGAAGAAACAAGCCAAAAAGCTGCTGAAAAGATAAAGGCAGCAGGAGGAGAGGTAATTATAGCAGCTAAAGTGACAGGCGATGTTAAAGAAAAAAAAGTTGGAGAAGAAAAAACTGATAAAGAGTAAATATCTTTGAGCTAAATGCAAATATTTTCCAAAAATAAAGTAAGAAACATAAAAAAAGAATAATGTATGATGAAAAATAAGAAAGTAATTAAATAAATGAAAGGTAAAAAAATAATATTTGTAGCAAATAAAAGAATAATGGTAAGATGACGGAGAAATAATAATTCCAAAAGCGTAAAAAGAGGCGCGACCACAACTTAATAGAAGAACAAAAGTATAAAAAACTATGAGCAAATAAAAAAAACGTGAGTGCTAAAAATGGTCAGCCAAAATTTAATAAATTTTCTTTCAAACCTGCCAGAAGTCAGCAATCCAACACAAAAAAGACTTCCATTCAAGGAAAGACTCAAGTGGACTTTGATAATTCTAGCAGCGTTCTTTGTGCTGGGAATGATTCCACTTTTTGGACTGGGACAAAACGCGCTGCAACAGTTTGAATATTTATCAATAATTCTGGGAGCAGAATTCGGCTCCATAATAAGCCTTGGAATTGGCCCCATAGTGACTGCATCCATTGTGCTGCAACTATTGACTGGGGCAGGCATAATGCATATCGACCTGACAACTGAAGAAGGCAGGAAATACTTCCAAGGACTTCAAAAATTGCTTTCAATACTTTTCATAATATTTGAAGCATCAATATATGTTTTCATGGGCGGGCTTTCTCCAGTTGAGGGCAGCGCCTATGGAATAATGAGATTGGTGCTTGTATTTCAGCTGTTCCTTGGAGGACTGCTCATCCTTTTCATGGATGAAGTCACAAGCAAATGGGGCTTTGGTTCAGGTGTTTCATTGTTTATAGCAGCAGGCGTCTCAAAAAGCCTTTTTATAAGGATGCTCTCTCCAATGAGGAGCCCAACAAATCCAGATGTGTTCATAGGAGCCATACCAACGCTGTTCAAGAGCCTCGCAATCGGAGACCCGCAGACAGCATTCCTAATGTTTGCAGGCGTTGCTGCAACAATAATCATTTTTATAATGGCAGTTTATGCACAGGCAATGAAAGTTGAGATTCCGCTATCATTCGGAAGAGTAAGAGGGTATGGAATAAGATGGCCGCTTAATTTTTTGTATGCAAGCAACATCCCAGTAATCCTGGTTGCTGCATTAATGGCTAATGTACAGTTGTGGGCCAGGTTACTGCAGAACTGGGGCAGACCGCTTTTAGGAACATTTGTCGGCAATACTCCGTCAACAGGCTTGGTTGCTTGGATTAATGCTCCAAACGTAGTGGGAAAAATCATAATGGGAAACATCACAGGCGCTGACTTCATCCATACGCTGATTTATATGCTCTTTATGGTTGCAGGAGCAGCTATTTTTTCAATCTTCTGGGTTCAAACTTCTGGGATGGATGCTGCAAGCCAGGCAAAGCAGATAATGTCCTCTGGACTTCAGATTCCGGGATTCAGAAGAGATGAAAGAGTGCTTGAGAGGATTCTTGCAAGATACATAATGCCATTGACTGTCATGGGCGGGCTTGCAGTTGGACTGCTGGCAGCAGTCGCAGATGTTTCAGGAGCATTGAGCAGGGGAACAGGAATCTTATTGGCAGTAATGATAATATACCAGTTCTATGAAAGGATAGCAAGAGAGCATGCGATGGACATGAATCCTACGCTCAAGAGGTTCATGACTGCATAACCTGATTGATAATTAATAAAGAGAAAAAAATAATTCATAGCTGAGAAAAAAAATAATAAAAATAATTAATCAAAGCCAAGCCAAAAAATCATTTGACACTTCAACTTCATGTATAATGAATAACTGAAATGAAAAAAATAATAAATATTTATAGCTAAAGGGAAAAAATAAAAGGCAATAAAAAATCACAGAAAATTAGTAATATACAAAACACAAAAAAAATGATAAGCGCAAACGCAATTTTGGACCCGGTATTTATGCCTCTGCTTAAGATAAACCCGCTGCTGGCGATAGCAGTGATTTCTTTTATTATTACCTTTATCATGACTCTGATATACAAGTGGATGACAGACCAAAAGAAGATGAAAGAGCTTAAGGACAAGCTGACTTCATTTCAGAAAGAGATGAAAGAAGCTAGAAACGACCAGAAAAGGATTTTGGAAATCAACAAAGAGATGATGAAGATAAATGGGGAGTATATGCGTCATACAATGAAACCCATGTTGATAAGCTGGATTCCAATACTAATAATATTTGCATGGATGGCTACTAACCTGGCATATTATCCGATAGCACCTGGACAGGAGTTCAATGCAACATTAAAGTTTGCGTCAGGAACAACTGGAGAAGTTAAAATAAGCGCATTTCCAGAAGGGCAGCTTCAGATATTAGACAGCGATGTAAGGCAGATAGAAAACAATATGGTGACGTGGAATATGAAGGGCGAAGAAGGGCTCTATACCTTGAACTTTGATTTTGAAAACAAAACATATGACAAAGAAGTGATAATAACAACAGGCACAAAATACATCACGCCAGTAAAGAAGATCGGGGGAGAGCTTTTGAGCATAGAAATCAGCAACGAGCCTGTTAAGGTAAATCTTTTTGGCTTACATCTTAGCTGGTTCTGGACTTATTTTATACTGGCATTAATCTTCAACAGCGTGCTGAGAAAGCTAATAAAAGTGTATTGATTTGGTTAGTGAATTGTTTAATGAAAGTTGGCAATATCACAAAGCAAAAGTTTTTTAAATAATAGGCAAATAAGGCAGGGAAAATGGTAAAACCAAGATTTAGGGCAAGGACATTCAGAAGGGTCTTCAAAAAGACCCCTGGTGGAAGGACGGTTTTGCATTATGAGAGAAGAAAGAACAGAGCAGGAATCTGCTCTATGTGCGGTGCAAAACTCAACAGGGCCAAAACCACAAGAAAAACAGTCAGAAAACTATCAAAGACAGAGAAGAGAGCTGAAAGGCCTTATCCAAATCTGTGCAGCAAATGCATGCGCGAACTGATGAAGAAGAAAGCAAGAGAAATTGTTCAATAATATAATTAAATCTGCAAAATACTTTGTTAATATGTCAATAGCAAAAATAACAAAAATATCACAATAAAAATGGTTAATAAATAAGAAACAAAAAAATAATTTAAGCGGGTAAATAATAGCAAATATGACAATAAATAAGAAAAATAATAACAACAAAAAATATTAAAATTAAATATGATAATAAATAATTTAATGATAGATAATTAATAAAACATAAAAAAATCATTAAGAAATATCTCTTTTAATCAAAGATGACTGCTTCTGGCGACAGAAGCTTTGATGAGATTCAGGAGAGGTTAGAAGGGCTATTTCTTAGAAGAAAAATGCTTGCAATGAAAATATTGCAAGAGGTATTGCAAGAAGGTGGTCTTAATGATGAATATAGGGCAGGTATGCATAAAAACAGCAGGGCGTGATGCAGGGCTTGTCTGCGCTGTAATAGATGTGATAAACGAAAATTTCGTAATGATAGATGGCGCAACGAGAAGGAGAAAATGCAATGTAAAACACTTGGAGCCGACACTAAAGAAGATAGAAATAGGGAGAAATGCTTCTCATGAAAGCGTGGTTGAGGAGCTGAGAAAGGCTGGCTTTGAGGTTCCGGAAAAGAAAGAAGTGAAAAAGGAAACTGCAGAGAAAAAGGAAAAACCAGCCAGGCAGAGAAAGAGTGTCTTAAAGGCAAAAACAAAAGCACCCAAGAAAAAAGAGGCAAAAGGGAAAAAAACAGAAAAAATAGAAACTTCCAAGAAAGCAGAAAAGGCAGGCATAACGGCAAATTCAGAAAAATCAGAGGCAACAGCTAAAGCAGGAAATGCAGAAAAAACAGAGAAGAAAGTTAAAACAGAAAAGAAAAAGGAAAACAACAATAAGGAAAAACAACAGTAAAAAAGCAAACAGCAGAAAATTTTGAATGAAGAAATAATTGATGGAATATATGGGGCAAATAAAACGTGTATATCCACTTATTAAAAACCGATGAATTGATGCCGATTTCAAATGATTGTGAAGATTCAATAGTCCAGAATCTGGCATCGAAGGAGATGGCAATTTTTAGAGAAAATACTCCAAAGGAAATCAATTTTTATGTTGTGGCAGGATTTGTCAGAAATGCATTTCTTAAAGAAGCAGGCATAGAAAGGGAAAGCAGGGATGTGGATGTAGTTCTTCAAGGCATTCCCTCTTATGATAAGATGTTGGAAATCTATGCTCAACAGATATATTCTGAGAATGCTTTTGGTGGCATAAAATGTTTATTTGATAAAGGGGGAATTTCCTTTGACATCTGGAGAATTGAGGATTAGGTAAATATGCCAAAAAATGCAAAGCAGCTTGGCCCTTATGAGCTTCTGTCAAGATTCCCAATAAATTTGGATGCAATCCTGTGGTCGTCTTTAGACAATGTGATATATGATATGGGTTGTATGGAATCTATAGATAAAAGGGAAATAAATATTTTTGATGCAGGGCTTTCAGAAAGGCACAAATATTCAGAGGTGGCCCACATCATTATTGCTTATATAAGCACTGAATTCTCCCTATCTGAACACACAGTGAAGTATTTGCATTCTGCTCTTTCTGAATTGGATAAGGACAAAGTATTGCAGACTATTGTAAACAGGAATCCTGATTATGAAAAAAAGGCAATAGAATTTATTAAAAAATTATAATAAAATTATCAAATGGAATTGATTATCGTCAAACAGCATTGATTACAGTCATTTGGAATTAGCGCGTTGGAATCGTTCAGTCAGAATTAACCGCAGCAGCATATATCTTTTCTATATCGATTTCTAAGCAGCAGACTGGGGTGTCCAGTTGCCAGTTGCTCAGGATTGCAGGGCTGAGCTCGCCCATAAAGCCAATGTTCTGGTCATCTATGAGAATGTTAGCGACTCTTCCTGGAATGAAAGAAGAATTCTTTGCTTCTTCAACATCATATTTTATGCCTAATGCATTCATTAATGCATCCACTACCTGCTTTATTTTTGTGAAGTCAGCGCTTCTGCTTGCAATGGCTATTGCCAGATTCTTTTTTTCAAAAATCCTTGTTTCTTCTTCAATATCTGAAGAGAAAACTGTCCCTATCTCAAAAACCATGTGAGGATATTCTCTTGTCTTGTTTTCTGACAGCACTTTGATTAGCAAGGGAAGGAGCCATGGCCTCAGGATGTAGAATTCTGATGAAACAGAATTTGAGAGCTCCAGATATGGAATGTCAGCATTCATCTTTGTTTTCATATCACTGTAGTTTGTGAGATGATATGTGCTTGTCTCCAAAAAGCCAAAGCCCGTGATTATTGAAGATACTCTTCTGAAGAATATTTCTTTATGGTTCTCTTCGCCGACTGTTGAGATTTTTGGTATTACTGGCTCAAAGTTTTCATAGCCATAGGCAATTGCAACATCTTCCACAATGTCTATTGGGTGAAGGATGTCTACCCTATAAGGGGGGATTACTGCCTTCTTTGCTTTATAGCCCAAGCCCATTCTTGAAAGCAATTCCTTTAATTTTGATTCCTTGAGATTTAAGCCCAGGAGCTTGTTAACATATGCAATATCAATCTTTATTGTGCGCGGCTCAAGATTTGGAGTCAAATCTTTTCCTGTTTTCACTGCATAAATTTCTCCCTTCCTGTAAGCCAGAGAACTGACTATTATGTTTAATGCCTGATTAACTGCCAATTCATCTGTTCCTGTGACATCAATGAAAATGTTCTTTGTGCTTTCATTAACCTGCGTAAGGACGCTGTTTATTATTGGAGGAAAGCTTATTACCTCATCATCAGCATCAACTATTATTGGATATTCTTTTTTGGATTCAAGAATCCATGCATATTGCTGCCCTTTTGGGGTTTTTTTAAGAATCTGCTCTAAAGTCAGTCTCTTCTTGTCGCCAAGCGGAGTAAAGGCATAAGAATCTGGCTTTGCTGCCTTATATGTCAATGGAAACTTTATCTTGTCAAAATCGTGGACTCCGATTGCAACTTTCTTCCTCTTTCTTCCATGGGTTTGATGGAGCTTTTCCTGCAGCTGCATCAGGCTTTTTATGGCAGCATCATTAAACTTAATATGTTTAATAACAGCGCATTTTATGAAAGGCCTGACTTCTTTCACTGACTTGTCAATCTCAACTTTTAGCTTGCTCTTTTTAACCTTGTAGTTTTTCAGCCCTTTCTTGATACCCAAAAAAGAGGAAAGTGCTCTGGCAAAGCCCTCTGCAGAGAGCATGTCAGGCCTGTTTGGGAATACCTCTACAACAATCTCTTTTTCATCTACTCTTTCAAGGTCAGTGCCTAACATAGCTATTCTGTCTGCCAGCACTGCATCAGAATATTTTTTTCCAAGGAGCTTCAAAAGGTAACTTTTTTCTAATGTTATTGTTGGCATTTTTCACTTCCTATGAAATTTTTTTTATTTTATAAGTTTTATTTTATAAGTTAAAATAATTTTTTGAAGTGAGCTTTTGTAAGATGATTTTTTGCGTTTTTGCTTTTGAATGATGTTTTTCCTTGGCTATGAATTATTTTTGCTTATTTTTATTTTATATATTAGTTATTTACATCAGCCAGGCCTTGGCTTCTCTCAAATGCTTTAAGTCATTGTTGTATAATTCCCTTAAGTCAGTTATCTCATAGTAGCGCGTTATTATCCTGTCAAGCCCCAGGCCCCAAGCCAATACTGGAATGTCTTTTCCAAGCAATGGTTTGACAACTTCTGGCCTGAAGATTCCTGAGCCTCCAAGCTCAATCCAACTGTTGTGAATTTTGTCAAATATTGCAACTTCTGCGCTCATTTCAGTATATGGGAAGTAAGCAGGCCTTATCTTTATCTTGTCATAGCCCATCTTCTTGTAAAACTCTTTAAGATAACCGACTAAATTTTTGAATGTGGCATTGGGATCAACAACTATTCCTTCAACTTGGTAAAACTCAAACAGATGCGACCAGTCAGAAGTCTCGTTTCTGAAGCATTTTCCCACTGAAAAGAATTTTGCCGGCAATTCTGATTCTTTTAGAGCAGCTATTGTTTTTGCAGACAAAACTGTTGTGTGTGTGCGCATAACAAGCTTTTCAGCTTCTTCTCTGTTCCATTTGTACATCCAGCCAGTGCTTCCTGTCGAATAGCCGTTCTCATGAACTTTTGCGATTCTATCAACAAACTCTTTTGAAGGGAGCTTTCCCTTGTTCGGCTTTTCTAAATAAAACGTGTCCTGAAGCTCTCTTGCAGGATGGTCTTGCGGAGTGAATAGAGCATCAAAGTTCCAGAAGCTAAGCTGCACCAAATTGCCACGCATTTCCTTAAAACCCATGTCAAGCCAGATTCTTTTTATGAAATCCAACGCTTCATTGGTGAAGTGCCTTCTCCCCGGAAATATTCTTGGAACAGAGGCTTTGACATCATATCTCCTGAATTTTTTGAATTGCCAGGAGCCGCTTTTTATGAGGTCAGGAGTAAGGGTTTCTATGTTTTCTTGGGCTAAATCATACTGCGCTACTTCTTTGCCGAGTTCTGTAAGAAAGATTGTCCTTATTTTCTCAAGCTCTGTCTTTATTATCTTATGGCGCTTCTTCAATTCCTGGAAGCAAAATCTGTCTTCTCTGTTCATAGTAGAAACTTCCAGCGGCAATCTCTTTAGGAATTGCTCTTCAACAGAGCCCTGCTCTAATAGGGATTTGCCGTTTTCAGTTATTTCAAATAGCAGCCCCTTGCCTTTTTTTTGCAAAATATTTATTGCAAGCTTCTTTCTTAAGATACCTATGCAAACCTCAATTTCCTGCTCAGAAAGTTTTATTTTTGACTTTAAAGCACTAATATTAATCGGATGCTCTTTTATGGCTGTGAGAAATCTTCTTTCTGGCAACCCTTCTTTTATGTAAAGTTTTCCATTGACATCAGGTCTTACTATCTCTTTTACATCTTCTTTCAAAGAAACAAGCCCTTTGTTCTGCAGCCATTGGATTGCGCGCATAACTTGAACATCTTTAAGCCCTGTTTTTTCAACTAATTTGTCAAAAAGATTCGTCTCTTTCAGAGCAGCTATTGTCTTTCTCTCATAAGGATGAAGACCTTCAATTATTTCATTAATGTTCATTCTAAAAAAGAAGAGGAAGTTTCTATATAAATTTTTTGAATAGGAATTTCTGAAGAATTTTACTTACATAGTAAGTATGATGTCAAAAATATAATATCATTTTCAAACCCATTTTACTTACATAATGAGTGAAAAATAAGGTTTATTAAAGAAAAATAAGAAAGATTTATATACTAATATACTTACATAATAAGTATAATTGTATTACAATTGTGTATAATAAGTTAATTGTTGATAAAAGGTTTGTATTGTGCGTTCATCCACTGAAGGAGATAGTGGAAAAAAGATTAATGATAATTCTCAAGACAATCGATTCTCTAAAGAAGATAATTCATCTGATAACTCCAAAAAAGAGAAAAGCAATGATGACAAAAGTAACGATTCTCAAAAAAATAAAGATTCTCAGAATAATGATGAAAACAGTTATGAAAAAGAAAAAAAGTTACTGAAAAAACAGAACAAAAAAAAGCCGTATGAAAAAAGAATTGCTTCTTCTTTATCAAGAGAAAAAATAGTCAGCGAACTTGACGAAATTGTCAAGGAAAGAAGTGAGAACTTAAAGAGCTTAACCAAAAAAATTTTGAAAAAATATGAGATTGTTGTTGCGAAAGGCAAAACAATTGACACCAAGGCTCTTCTCAACAGGCTTATTGAAAAATATGGATTAAAGCCTGAAGAGATAATAGAAATTCTGAAGAAAGAACCTCAAATCTTAGAACTTCCGGTATCAATCTTCAGCAAAAGGCTTAGTTCTCTTGAATCAATCGCTAAATATCTCATTGAAGAAAAGAAATTCACATACAAGAAAACTGCTTCTTTGCTAAATAGAAATGAACGCACAATATGGACTACTTACTCTAGGGCTTGCAAGAAAACTCCTGAACCAGTTCTTGTAAAACCCGGAATCACAATTCCAATTTCTGTAATTTCTGAAAGAAGATTGTCTGTTCTCGAATCAATTGTCACTTATCTGCATCGCGAGCTGAATCTCTCGCTGCATCAAATATCACTCATAGTCCATAGGGATCAACGCACGATATGGACCATTAAACACAGGGCTGAAAAGAAAGCCCAAAAAGAACAAGCAAATGAATAAGGGAAACCAAAAGCGGATAGAGAAGCTTAGGAAACAAATAGCTGAAAGAACAGAGAACATACGAAAGTGCAGAGATTACCAAAAAGAAATCAGAGACAACTGCGAAAAGCTTTACAAGGCATACCTTAGGGACGAATACAACAGGAAAGAATACAGGGCAGCACTGAGCAGTTATCTAAATGAAAAAAGCGCAGAGGAATGGATTGGCTACTATGAACAGAGAATTGCAGAGCAGAATGAAAAAATAGGAGATTTAGAGCAGAGAATAAAGGGCATAGAAGAGAGCAGATTTAACACAGCAGCAGTGATTGCAGTAATACTCTTGCTGGCATTCGGCATTGGAGCATTTTTGCTAAGGCCCATGATAACAGGATTTACAGCATACAACGCAACTCAAGAAAACATTACAGAGATAACAAATGTTACAGAAAACATCACAGCGCCAGCAGAAACTCCGAACATTACAGAGAATATAACAGAAGCATTGGAGAATATTACAGCGCCAACAGCAGAAAACATCAGTGAGGAAATTATTGAAAATATAACAACAAACATTACAGAAATGAATGTGACAGTGCCTGAGATAGAAGAGAATATCACAGAAAATATTACAGAGAACATAAGTGAAACAAACATTACAATACCAGAAATAACAGAAAACATAACGCAACCTACAGAAAACGTCACAAAACCAGAGATTCCAGAGAACATTACAGAAACAAACATAACAAAAAATGTTACAGAGGAAATAGGAAACAGGGCTCCGAAGCTTACAAAAGAGATTCTAGACATAACAGTGATGATTGGAGAAAAAGCAACAATCAATCTTGCAGAATATTTCACAGATGAGGACAATGACACGATAACATATCTGGCAGCAGGAGCAGAAGGAATCAGCATAAGCATAACTGCCAATATGGCAGAGATAACAGCAGAAGCACTTGGAGAGCACACAATAAGCTTCATAGCATCTGACCTGAAGAACACTACTTACAGCAACGAACTAATTGTGAATGTGACAGAACAAAGGAACATACTGCCAATTTGCAATGTGCCAAAGCAGACTATAGTTAAAGATTCAGAGTTGACAATAAACCTGAGCAATTACTGCAGCGATGCTGATAATGATACAATCAGCTACGCACTATTAGAAGCGCAAAACCTGACAGTAGTGCAGAATGCAGACAACATAACAATAAAGCGCCAGCAGGGATTTGCAGGAATAACAACAATAAGGCTTGAAGCAAATGACGGGAAAGAAGCAGTGGAAGCAGAGATGGCTATTGAAGTATGGAAAGAAGGAGTAAAAGTGACTACAGAAGACTATGTGCAGTCAGAAGCAGAGATTGGGCAGCCAGTGAAATGGCAGCAGAAGGTAAAAGTTGAGAACATTGACAACAAGCTTCAGCAAGTGGAGATTGCAATACCTGAAGATGCAGAGAACATAACCACATACAAGAAAATTGGAATGATGCAGATTGATATAAGAGAAGCCAATGTTCAGTATGGAAATAAAGAGAAGACACTGGAAGCCTACAATCTGGAGAAGGCAGAAGAGAGAATAAGAAAGAACATGGAACAACAGAATGAACAGCAGCTCATAACAGGCATGGCAGTTGCAGAAACAGAAGGAAGAAGATTAGGGCTTTTAGAGAGATTCATTGATTGGCTGATAAGCACCTTCAGAAAGATAGGAAGCATTACAGGATTTGCAGTTTCAAACGCAAACATTACAGAGCCGGAAAATGCAACGGCAGCAACAGAAAACATCAGCGCACCAAAGGAAAGCGAAACGCCGGCAGAACAATTGCCACAAGAGAATATAACCACAGAAACTGTTGCAGAAGAAAACATAACTCAGACAACTGAAAACATTACAGAAAATGTCAGTGAAATTACTGAAAATATAACAACAAACATTACAGAAATCAATGTGACAGTGCCAGAGATAGAAGAAAATATTACAGAGAATATTACGCAGAACATAAGTGAAACAAATATCACAACACCAGAAATAACAGAAAACATTACTGAAAACATAACACAGCCAACAGAAAACATCACAGAAACAAATGCAACAACAGAGAATGTTACTCAAACAACAACAGAAAACATAAGCGAAACTGTGACAGAGCAGATAGCAGAGGAAACACCGACATTATCAGAGACAACTGAAAATATAACTCAAGCAACAGAAAACATCACAGAGACAAACATCACAAAGCCAATGATAGAAAACATTACGCAGAACATAACTGAAATAGAGAACATAACGATTCCAGTTGTTCAGGAAAACATAACTGCAGAAAATATTACGGAAGTGCAGAACATAACAGCAGAAGTTAAGACAAAAGAACTTTTGAGAAACATCACTTTATTAGTGAGCAGTTCAGAGACAGAGGAATATATTATAGAATATGTCACACAAGCACCAGAAAGCATAGAGAGCAATGCAAGCATTACAGAAACAACCTGGGCAAAGAACATCACAATAAGCTCAGCATCAGCAATTCATTACATAAACATAACTGCATATTCAAACATAATAGAATCAAGAGCAGAACAGATACACCTCTACTGGTTTGTTAATGACACAAAAGTCGAAGTGACGAATGATGAAAGATTTGCACTAAGGTTTGAAAACAACAACAATAACTCACTGATTGACAGAATCTATTGGAAAGTGCCAATTCTGAGCAATGAAAGCTTTGGAATAGAAGTGGATATAACGATACTAACAGTGCAGAGCTATCCAATGGTAGGAGGCAACTGGACTACTGAATTCAACACAACAGGAACAGCAAACTTGACAGTAAGTGCCTATAATGGAACGACTTATGGTGAAGAGAGCATTGACAACAATGAAACTTATGACGACTTGAGATTCCTGCAGCTGAAATGCGGAGAAGAAATATTGAACGACAGAGTGCTTGTTATAACAAATGCAACTTGCGTTAATGGAACAATAGAAAATTCAAATGTGGAATGCTTTGGAAATGAGACAGTTTATGCAAACTATACGCAATTGTCAGAAGCCAACATTAGCATACCTGTGATTTCAGCATTTGTGGAGAACTATAGCTGCAACTCAACTGCTTACTATACAGTGTATGTAATGACTTATGGAAAGCACACTCAGGAATTCACATTTGATGGAAAGACAGCATATGCATACAATGTTGCAGGGCTTCCAGTAATAACACTGCTGAAACCAGTCAACAACACCATAGTGCACACAGGCGTTATACTGAATTTCAGCATAACAGGGCAAAATGCAACCTGGTACAGCAACAACGGCAGCGCAAACACCACATTCAATGTTTCTTATGAAATAAACACAACTGGCTGGGCAGAAGGATTGAGAACTGTAACAGTATATGCTAACAATTCAGAAGGAGATTGGAGAACAAAAATATACACATTCATTTTCAATAACTCTGCATACGGACACTTCGAGCCGTATTATGTGTGGCCGTATGAGGACTTTGGCAACACCACAGTTGCAAGGCTGAAATTCTTCACATTCAAGGCAGGCGTACGCTGTGTAGGAGGACCTTGCGGAGACCTTAATGCGACATTAGACCCAGAAGAAATACAGAAAATGATAGAAGACATCATAAAAAAGCGGATAGAGCTCTACATAAATGAGCAGTTGAAAAACCCGAATAAAATGATACATAATAAACAATTTAAGGTGACAGTAAAAGGAATTATTGTTGAAGAAACAGAAGAAAAAAATGAAAAAACAGTCAATGTATCAACTGAAATAATATGAAGAATAAAAAAATATAA
>CAYQKJ010000008.1:0-12908 GCA_964418195.1 uncultured Methanosarcinales archaeon
TCCTTTAATTGGCTGGGGAATGGCTTTCTCCTCTTTTATTGTGCGAGCATTGTCCATCGTTGTGTTAATTGTAGTATTGATTTTATTCTGTCGTATAGTATCAATCATCATTCTTTCAATTTTAGAAGACACCTTCATGCCGTTCTGCTCGCAGAACCTCTTGAATTCCCCAAGAATTTTCTCACTTACTGTTATTGAGATTCTTATTTTCAAGGGACAGCCTCTTTTTTCTTTTGAAGCAAAAAAGATAAAAACGCAAAGTGCATACAAATATATACTTTTTAATACATTTCTATATTAATATACATTTTCTTATATATAAACCTTTCCCTCTTTTTCAGTCTTTCAGGCCTTGAACAGGCATTTTGGCAGGCATGTTCGCACAGAAAATTATTTATACCCTTAGGAAAACACCTTCAAATTCCTTTAAATTCGCTGAGAACTAACATTGTAGAGCATACTTATGCAAACATTTTGATGTAAGTATACTGATGCAATAAGTTCTTAGAGACTTTTTGCAAAAACTTTGATTAAATGAACCTATGTGATTAAAATGGATGAAGAAGAATTTGTGCTGAACATTGATTTGCATACTCATACTAATCTTTCAGACGGAGTTTTACCTCCTGAAGAACTTGTGAAAAAAGCCCATAAAGCTGCAATCAAATATCTTGGAATAGCAGACCATGACACAACACAAGGGCTTGAAATAAGCATCGATTTAGCTGAAAAATTAGATATTGAACTTTTTCCGGCGATTGAAATCAGCTGCAAGGATGATATTCATGTGTTGGGATATTTTTCAGAGTCGATGAAAAACTGGAACCATCCTGTTCTTAATGAATTTCTGAATAAATTGCAGGAGCAGAGAAGAATTAGAAATTCCAAGATTCTTGAAAAGTTAAGAAAATTGAATTTTGATATTATAATGGAAGATGTTGAAAAACACGCCAATGGAACAGTCGGAAAGCCCCACTTTGCTATGGCATTGGTTGAGAAGGGCTATGCTGCATCTATTGAAGAAGCGATGGATAAATACCTTAAGAGAGGAAGATTCGCATATGTAGAAAGAGAGAGCTATGTTGAGCCAGCAGATGTTGTTGATAGGCTCGCATCAATAGGAGCTGTTCCTATGATTGCGCATCCAGGATTCTATAAGAACGTGGTTGATGATTATGAAAGGTTCTTTGCAAATCTTAAAGAGCGTGGACTAAAAGGGGTTGAAGCATTTTACACAAAAGCAACTCTTGAGCAATCACAATATTTCGCACAACTTGCAGAAAAACTTGGGCTTATTGTTACCGGTGGTTCTGATTTCCACGGCTATCCAGAGCAAAGACTAGGAAAACTTTATGTTCCAAAAAGAAGCGTTGAGGATTTAAATCGCTTCATAAGAGAAGAGGAGATAAAAGCAGAAAAACAGAATTATAAAAATATTAGAAATTGATTATTCTTATTTCTTTTACTTTTTCTCTGAGATATTTATCTTGTTTTAGATCTTTTATTAACTCTTCTGGCTTTAGAAATTTCCTCCTAGTTTTTGCAAAAAGAATATTTTTCTTTACAAAAGTTTCTTTATGTTTTTTTCTAAATCTCTCAGCGTGCTCCTTCAGATTCATAGGGGGGCCCTTAATTATGATGTACTTTGAAGCAGCTGTTTTTTTAAGAGCTGTCTTGTCAAGAACATAGTAAAAAAATGCTTTTTTTTCCCTGTCCCAGCTCCAGTCTTTTTTCACAACAGCAAAATCATTCGCACGAAGTTTGTCTGCAATATATTCAAATGCCTTTAACAGCTTGCACCCAACGACATCTTCTTTTCCATGGAAAGCAGAAACTTCAAGCTTCAATAAGGCATTTTTGCTTTTGTACTTATGATATTCCTCTTCAATACCCGCTTTTTCTTCAAAGAACTTTTCAGAAGGATTTTTCAGAAAATTTCCTGCGGCATTTACAAGAATCTCAAAATTTTCTTTGCTCACAGAAGCAGCAGCATTTCTGTCCGGCTGCACAGGATCTACCAAAACAAGGGGACCCTCTGTCTTTGAAGCATTGAGGTTGAATAGGGCTTTTCCTTTATGATAATTCTCAGGGTCAACAACTGCTTTTTCCTCCTTTTTTTCTTTCTCACCCCATTTTTCTGCATTTTTTAGCAAATTCAAAAATCCGCCATAATGGATTGTCAGAATGTCTATCACATGTCCTGAGAAGCCTTTTATAAAGGACTCTGCGCCATACACCTTGTTTGCTTTGCAGAACGCTCTTGCCATTCTCACTTCATCAGCAAGCCTTGGATTTTTTTTAATTCTCCTCTTTGTCCAGTCAACATGCAACGGGCTTACATCCATCACATTTATCGCGTCTCTGGCATTTTTTATATTCAGCACAGGCACGACCTCAAATTTTATCTTCTCCTTAAAAAATTGAAAATACTCCCTTGAGCCGTTGAGCGTTTTCGGCTTAAACTTATTCAGAATGCTTTTTAGAATCTTTGAGATGTTTTTTTCCTTGTATTTCTCAAAATCAAACTTAACAAACACATCGCAGTCATAATCATTCCTAAGAAAGGTGCCCTTTGCTATTGAGCCGCCTAAAATCGCCTCTGCATCCACTCTCTTCTTTTTTATTTCTGCATCAATCAGTTTTGCAACAGCACTGCATCTTTCCAGAATTCCAGAGTCAGGTCTTATGTTTTCAATGACTCTGCCAAGCACTTTAGAGTACACTTTAGTGCATCTTGACTTATACTTATAATTAGCACTCATAAAGGAAAAGAAAATAAAAGTATTATAAAAAGGTTGTTAAAAAATTGTTAATAAAACATAGTTATAATCGTTCTAAGAAATTTTTATATTTTGCTTACTTCAACTGTCTTTCCTATATTATCGAGAAGTATTTTTGTAGGAGAATCAAAACAGAGTAATGAAGAGTCCCGAGGACCTTTAATAGTAAGAGAATTCGTTTCGATTGTTGTTACACTCTTTGTCTTTTTATTTATTAAAAATAAATTTTTTCCTGTAGAACTGTAAGCATTTTTTAAAAAATTTTCCATGGTTTTATCTGAAAGATGAATGTAATAAACATCTCCACTTACAAAGCACACCTCGTATCCCAAAGGAACATTCACATAATATTCAACAGTTCTGCCGTAATCCAGTGCCTTTATATCATTTGCAATGTCGCTCTTGAACTTTACAAGCTCTGCTTCGCTTGCCATCTTCTGCGTGCCTGACAGTGCCTTATAGCCAAAGAGTATGGTCAAGCCGATTATCACTGCTGTCAGAATGTAGATGAAGACCTGCGATTGGATTTGCGCTTTATTCATTTCCGCCTCTTTTTTTAGAATGTTAAAGTTATTAATTTAAAATTATTAATAAGTAAATATTAAATAAGTTTAAAATATGAATCAATTAAAAATAAAAATCTGGATAATATATAAATTTTATTCTTTTAGTCAATACAAACCTGCTTAAAAATCACCAAAATATATAAATATGAGTTGCTATTCAGAAAAGCAAGGCAAAATAGCAAAACCAGCAGGAAACCTGATGGAAAACAGGCAATAAAAAAGGGAAAAGTAAAGAAATTAAATGGCACAGCAACAATGATGCCAAAGCAAGCAAGATAATCCAAAAAGAGTGCTGTTATGACAAGAATTAATAAACTGGTGATGGAGGGCTTCAAGTCCTTTGCCAAGAGGACTGAGCTCTTTTTTGATGAAAAGTTCAGTGTGATTCTTGGGCCGAATGGCTCTGGGAAATCAAATGTTCTTGATGCATTATGCTTTGTTCTGGGTAGGATGTCTACAAAGAGCCTGAGGGCAGAAAAAACTGCTAATCTAATCTACAACGGCGGGAAGTTCAAGAACCCTGCAAACAAGGCAGAAGTATCCATATTCTTTGACAATTCAAAAAAAGAGTTTCCTCTTGACACTAAAGAAGTGAAGATAAGCAGGATTGCCAAGCAGAACGGCCAGAGCGTTTACAGGATTAATGACAAGAGAATGACGAGGCAGCAGGTTATTGAACTAATATCTGCAGCCAAGATAGACCCTGAGGGCTACAACATCGTGCTTCAGGGAGATATTGACAGGTTTGTGGAAATGAGTTCTATTGAGCGAAGACAGGTTATTGAGGAGATTGCAGGCATTGCGATATATGAGGACAGGAAGCAGAAAGCCCTCAATGAACTTGAAAAAGTTGAATTCAAGCTGAAGGAAGCAGAGATTATATTGACAGAAAAGGAAACATATCTGAAGGAGCTGAAGCAGGACAGGGACCAGGCATTAAAGTACAAGGACATGAAAGACAAGATAGACCAGAACAAAGCCACTTATCTTGACATACAGATAAAGAACAAGAACAAGGATATTGAGAAGATAGAAAAGAAGATAGGCAGCCTGAATCAGGAAATAGATAATATAAAGAAAGAGGTGACTGCCTTCAGAGTTCAGATTGAAGAGAAGAAAAATCTGGTTGAGCAGATAACAAAGGATATTGAGGAAAGAGGCGAGAAAGAGCAGGTCAAGGTTCACAAGGAAGTCGAGGAACTGAAGGTTGCTCTTGCCACCAATAAAACAAAGATTGAGAGCCATAAAAAAGAGATTATCAAGATTGACGACAGGGTTTTAGGATTAAAAAAAGATTTAGAAGAGACTGACAATAGAGTGAAAGGCATTGATTCCGAGATAAAATCATTGGAAAAGAAAAAGTCAGAGAATGAAGCCCAGATAAAAAAGATAGAGTCCAGCATTGAGGAGTTCAAGAAGAAGCACAATCTCGAGCAGATAGTTGAGATTGAAAAAGAGATTGAAAAGATAGAGACTGAAAGCGAAACCATCACTTCAGAAATCCAGAAGCTGATTGAAGAAAAACAAAAACTGTTGAGAGAAAAAGACAGGATTGAGATACAGATTGAGAGCATAGACAAGCAGGTTGAAAAAGTTGGAGAGATTGAAAAGGAGCACAAGGCAGAGATTGAGAATCTGAAGAAGCAGAGGACAGAATTCAAGGAGACAATTCTTGAACTGAACCAACTGCTGACTGAATCGTCAAATATTGCAGCAAAGCTGGCTGACGCCAGAACTCGTGGAAAGAATGTTGAAGAAGCGCTTGCAAGGATAAGAGTAAAGTCAGTTAGAATACAAGAAGCTTCATTGAGAGATATCGCAGTCAACAAGATTTTGGAGCAAAAGGGCAAGATTAAAGGCATTTACGGAACTGTCTCAGAGCTTGGAAAGGCGCCTTCAAAATACTCATTGGCTTTGGAGATTGCAGCAGGACACAGGATAAAGAGCATAGTTGTTGAGACTGATGAAGTTGCTGCAGAGTGCATAAACTATCTCAAGAAAAACAAGTTTGGAGTGGCTACATTCCTTCCGCTGAACAAGATAAAGAATATTAGAATAGAAGATAATGTGAAAAAGCTCTTGGAAGTGAACGGCGTTCACGATTTCGCTTTCAAGGTTATAGATTATGATCCTCAGTTCAAAAAAGTTTTCTCTTACGTGTTTGCCGACACTCTCATAGTTGACAATGTGGACGTAGCCAGGAGAATAGGCGTTGGAAATGCGAGAATGGTCACTCTGGAAGGGGACCTTGTTGAAAAGAGCGGGGCAATGGTAGGCGGCTACAGGATGAAAGAGCACAGAATGGGCTTTGCCGAGAAGGAATCCTCTGAAGAGCTCTCAAAAACAGAGAAGCAGCTGGAAGAAACAAATGCTCTGATAGTGTCGCTTGAGGGAGAAAAAAAGAGAATTGAAGACAGGATTGAAGAATTGAGGAATAAAAAGGCAGTGCTTGAAGGCGACATAATAAAGGCAGAGAGAAGCCTGCACTTAGAAGAGTCTGATTTGGAGGTCTCAAAGAAACAGAAGCAGCTGCGCAATGAAGAACTTGGAAAGATTGATGCTCAACTAAAAGAAAAGGAAAAATCTATCACTTCAACAAACAAGAAGATTGAAGAAGTAAAGACGAGAAAGCAGGAATTGAGACTGCAGATAAACAAGCTCAGGGACCCTGCTCTGGTTGCTGAATTGTCGGCTTTTGAGCAGAAGAAGCAGGAACTGAGAGATGAAATAACATCAGCAGAAGCCAACATCTCTTCATTCAAAACTCAGATTGAGATGCTGCGGGCAGAAACAGATAAGGAAGCCAAGATAATAAAGCAGACAGAAAAGGAAAAATCAGAATTCTCTGAAGACATAAAGAAATTGGAAGAAGAGATAAACCAGAAAGAGGCGCTCCTTAAAGATAAGGAAGAACTCCAAAAGGGCTTCCTTGCAAAGTTCAAGAAATCCTTTGAGGAAAGAAACAAGTTCAATGGTGAAATCCAGAAGTGCGAAGCTGAAATCATGATGAAGGAAGAAAAGTCCAGGAATACAGAGCAGAACATCAACAATCTGTCGCTGAAGAAAGCAACTGCGTCTGCAGAGCTTTCAGGGCTTGAAAAGGAGTTTGAGCCGTATAAGAATGTTGTGCTCCTCTCAATAAAAGAAGAGTCAGCGCTTAAATATGAGATAGAAAAGTTTGAAAGGATGATACAGGAAATAGGCAGCGTTAACTTAAGGGCTTTGGAGATTTATGATGCTGCAGAGAGCCAATACAAATCCCTCTTGGAGAAAAAGGAAAAACTCAGGCAGGAGAAGGAAGATGTGTTCAAGATGATGCAGGAAATAGAGTCAAAGAAGAAAGACCTTTTCATGAAAACATTTGACATTCTTAACGAGAACTTCAAGAAATCATTCTCAGCACTTACTGTGAAGGGCGAGGCATTCCTGAAAATAGAGAATCCGGAAGACCCCTTTGCCCAGGATTCAGGAGTGCTGATAAGAGTAAAGATAACCCAGGACAAGTTCTTTGACATCCGCTCGCTATCAGGAGGGGAAAAGGCATTGACAGCATTGGCATTCATATTTGCAATACAGGAATTTGAGCCTGCTTCTTTCTATATCTTGGATGAGGTAGATTCTGCACTTGACAAGAGAAACTCTGAAAAGCTCGCGCAATTGATAAAGAAATATTCTGACAAGGCACAATATATAATAATAAGCCACAATGACAACTTAATAACAGAAGGCAATGTGCTTTATGGAATCTCGATGGATCCACAGAGCGCTATCAGCTCATCAATCTCAATGAAGATTTGATGATTCAATAAGAATTTTTGATGGTTCAATAGGAATTATGCAATTTAGTTTATGCTATGTAATTGAGTTTATGCTGTGCGATTGGGCTTATGCAATTGTTCATTAATTTCTAATGTAATATATAGAGCATTGCGAAGTCAACATTCTTAAATAATATTCTGGAATAAGAATGAGATAATGAAATAAGAATGAAATGAAAATGAACTAAGAATGAAATAAGAATTTTCTCGATGTTTTTTTATGTTTCTTTTTTTATGTTTTTTAATGTCTCTTTTTTTCTATGCAGGATTTTTAGATTCCGGGTTTTCTGCCGGCTCTGCTTGCGATTCTTCTGATTTTTTTATTTCAGATTCTGAAGGTTTGGACGCAGATTCAGAAGCAGGCTCGTAAGCCAAGGAAAGAAGCTTGTTCTCTATGCTCTCAACACACTTGTTCCAGTCATAATTTTCAACAATCATCTTATACCCGTTTATGGCGAGCTGTTCCCTAAGCGCCTTGTTGTTAATCAAAATCTCAAGTTTTCTGGCTAAGTCAAAAGAATTCTTCTTCTTGAAAATCAGCCCTGTCTGATAGTTCTTGAGATAGTCTCTTATGTTGCCGACAGGAGTTGAGACAACCGCAACACTGCATGCCATGGCTTCCATGGTCGCTAGTGATGAAGTTTCTGTAAGCGAAGGCATAACAAAAATATCCATAGCATGATAGTAGACTGCTGTATCATGAACGACGCCTGCAAAAAAGACATTTTCCTTTGAGACAAAAAGTTTTCTTATCTCCTCAAGCCCGTCTCCTACTATCATCAGAACAACATTGGCATAGCTCTTTCTCAATCTTGAGAAAGCCCTGCTGAGAGTTGGAAGGTCTTTTTCCTTTGAAAGCCTTCCACAATAGCCTATCACAATGTTGTCAGGATTTATGCCTAACGCTCTCTTAGCTGCTCTACGGTCTGCTGGCAGATTGAACTTTTCATTATCAATGCCTAATGGGATTACTTCTTTTATGGTTCTTATTCCGTGAACTGAGTATATCTCCGAAATCTCAGCGCTTGGAGTTATTATCAAGGTGCACCAGTTATAGAGAATCCTTGCAAGATTTAATATGATAAAATTGTAGATGTAACCAGTAAATCCTTTGAAGCCGACATTCTTCATAGCAACCTGCCATTCTATGACATGGGTGAAACATACCACCTTCTTCTTCAGAAAATGCGCACATATTATAGTATATAAGCCAATCATCGCTATTGACTGGACAAAGACAAGGTCTGACTCTTTGACTTTCTGCCTTATCTTCCTGAACGACGGCTTTGTAAGGTGGAAGTCGCCCCATCTCTTTTTCCTCATTGGAAATAGAATTACCTCAACTCCTTCAAGCTCCCTTATTTTTGGTATAACCCCAAAGTTTGGAGCTAGCACTGTAATGTCAAAGTGCTGTTTAAGCTTTGGTATTAAGGAAAGCAGCACCTTGTTTACTCCATCGACCCTTGGAGGAAAGGTGTCTGTCGCTATCAAAAGTTTTTTTCTGTCCATTTTTTCATTTCGTATATTTTTTGAATATTTTTATCTGTCTTTTTCCTAATTCTTCTTGCTTTCTCTTTCTTCTTTTTTCATTGTTTCAATTTATGCGAGCATGGCTTATGCGAGTTTTTTTATTTTATTTCTTATGAAGATTGTTTAATCTTATTTTTTATGATTTTTATTTAATGGTAATTATTAAGTTTTTAATTATAAACTTTCCGTCATAAAATTTACTTTCATTCATAAAATTTAATCATAATTGCTTTTTCATCTTATCTTGTAAAACTTTTCTGCATATCTGCATTCACAGCCCATGCCGTTTAAAAAAGCAGATATCAAAACCTGCGGCCAGAGTATTATCAGCGAGGGCCATTGGCTCTTGAACATGCTTAAGGCATTCAGCTTTATCCTGAATGTTTCTGACACGTCCACATAAAGCCTGGGGTTGTTCCTCTTCCTGAAATTAATAGGATTCCATATATCAAACATGTAGATATCTGGCTCAACATTTGCCATGCCGACAATCTCCAGCACTGTCTTGTAAACAGCCCTGTGGTCAGGATGAGGATCGTCAGGGGAATGGGTAAAAATCTTTGAAGGCTTCTCTTTCTCAAACATCTCCTTCAGCTTCTCTTTCAACTGCCTTTCCTCGCACTGCTCTATGAACTTGCCTTCATCAATTCCAAGAAAGATAGAATCCTTGCATCCGAGCATGGCATCTGCATTTTTTGATTCTTTGACTCTTTTCTCAATGCTGAACTTCCTCTGAAGCATCGGAATTCCAAGCTCGCCGTAGGAAAATATTATTGTCTTTATATTCTTGCCTTCCTTCACATATTTTGCGATAGTTGCTCCTGCTCCGAGCACCTCATCGTCAGGATGGGCGCATATTACAAAAACAGTTTCTGGCTCTGCCTTTATGCTTTCAGGAGTTTCTTCCTTTTTTTCCTCGATTTTCTCCTGCTTCTCTTCGCTCTTCCCAGAAACTTCTTTTTTAGATTCGGCGTTCATGCTATTTGATACAGAAAAAAGTATTGGTATTTAAATTTTCTATTTAATATAAAAAAATCTGTGAAAATTAATATGAAAGATGATAAAAAATACGTGAGAAATAAAATAGATAAATAAAAGAGAAGAGAAATATCCATGAAAAATAGAAATATGGGCCGACGGGAACTTTCAAAGCCCTTCTTGATTTTGTGTTTGATTTTTCCGAAGGAAAAATCCGCATTCCGTAAACACTTTTTTTCTTTTCGATTAACCCTTTTTTAAAGGGTTATTTTTTTCTTTTCGATTAACCCTTTTTTAAAGGGTTATTTGCTTGCAAAAAGGGTTTTTTGAATCCCGGACACCCACGGCTTCAGCGTGGTGCTCTCCCAGGCTGAGCTATCGGCCCATTGATCATAATTTTTACTGATTTATTGGAATTCTATGAACGGTTTATTAGCCAAATGCTTTATAAATCTTTCTCTGAAAAAGTGTTTTTGAATTATTGTCGGAATGTTAGTGTCGTGCTAGAATTCTTCTTCAACTGAATCGTCAAATTTTTCTTCTATGTCATCAAAGTTTTCTTCTTCTACATCTTTCTTTTCATCTTGTGGTTCTTCTTTAGTGTCTTTTTGTTTTTTGGCTTTTGCACTCTCTTTTTCAGTTTCTTTCTTGCTGCTTTTCTGCTTTTCAGAAACACTCTGCACTTTCCCAATCACTTCTAATTTTCCGAGTCTGCCTGTTGTAAGCTGGGGCTCTCCCTGCCATTCTCCTACATAGCCGTTTTCAATCTTCACCATGTCGCCCACATTTACCTTGTCTATGTCTTCATTCCACAAGGTGAGCTGGACTGAGCCAGAATCATCTTTCAGAGTGGCTGTTGCAACCCTTCCCGGTCTGCCGAATTTTATGAATTCTCGTGTTTCGCCTTTATCAGTTATCTCTCCAACAACTTCAACTTTTCCCTCTCTTAGTTTTAGTTCGCTTATTTTCATGAAAACTCCAGAATTTAGAAGTTGTTTATAAATTTATTGATTATTGATGATTTGTGCCAGATTTTTTTCACAGAATTTTTTTATAAAGCAAATCCAATATTTTTTTATGAGACAGATTTAATATTTCCTATCAATTCCCTGCGGGTTTCCTGTTATTTGGCATTTCTTATTTCAGCTTATCAAATTTTATCTCTTCGCAGATGAGTTTTCTCAAAGCATCTTTCAGTTCAGAAATCTTCACCCTCACCTGTTTTGTGGTGTTCCTGTCCCTTATTGTAACATCATCGTTATTAAGGCTGTCAAAATCAACTGTTATGCAGTATGGAGTTCCAATCTCGTCCTGCCTTGCATATCTTCTTCCTATGGAGCCTGCTTTGTCATAGAAGCAATTGAAATCATTGCGCAGTTCCCTGTAAATTTTCTCTGCCTTTTCAACTAGCTCTGGCTTGTTTGAGAGCAGCGGGAATACAGCTGCCTTTATCGGCGCCAATGACGGTTTTATCCTGAGCACTATGTTGCCCCTCTTCTTGTCATCCTCATAAGCATCGCTCAGCACAGCAAGAAATACCCTTTCCATTCCAAATGTCGGCTCAATTACCTTTGGTATTACTTTCTTGTTTGTTTTCTCGTCGAAAAATTCCAGGTTTTCACTGCTTTCCTTCATATGCTGAGTTAAGTCATACTGCCCTCTGTTGGCATTTCCGCAAACCTCTTTTGAGCCAAAGGGATATTCAAAGTCAATATCAAAAGTGGCAGAAGAGTAATGTGACAGTTCTGTCTTAACATGTTCCCTGATTTTGATTTTATTCATGTCTATTCCCAGGGATTTCAGCCAGAGTGTCTGCTCTGCGAGCCAGTAGGCGTGCCATTCTCCAAGGCGCTTTTCCTCAATCATCTTTTTTATGGTTGTCCTCTTCAAAGTGGTTTTTCCATGCTCCTGTGTTTCAGCGTCAAGAAGATTGATCTCAAGATTTAGATGCTCTTTTCCAAGCAGGCTGCATTTTTCCTCCTCAGGATGTATGAAATACTCAAATTCAGCTATTGTAAATTCCCTGCTCCTGAAAAGAAAGTCTCTTGGAGCAATCTCATTCCTGAAGCATTTTCCAATCTGTGCAATTCCAAAAGGAAGCTTTGCCCTTGCAGTTTCTGCAACCAATTTAAAGTCCAAAAACATTCCCTGAGCTGTCTCCCCTCTCAGATATGCGGTAATGCTGTTCTCTGCCCCGATTTGGGTTGCAAACAGAAGCTTGAGTTCCTTTGTTGTTTTTGCGTCCAATTCACCGCCGCAGAATTCGCATTTCGCCTTCCCTATCTCGCTCTTGTCTATCTTATTTATTTTTTTGCACTGTCTGCACTGTATTGCAATATCGCTGAAGCTTTGGATGTGCCCTGATGCCTTCCAGGTCCTGGGATGGGAAATTATGCTGCTATCTATGCCGACTATGTCTTCCCTTCTCTGGACAAAGTATTTCCACCACTCGGCTTCTATATTATGCAGGAGTTCTACTCCCAAAGGTCCGTAATCCCAAAATCCTGCAAATCCCCCATAAATTTCAGAGCTTGGATAGACAAAGCCCTTTTTCTTGCAGAATATTGCAAGATCATTTATTGTAATCTTATTCTCATTTGTTTTTTTCTGCTCTGTTCTGTTTTCATGCTTTTTTTCCTTGTCTTCTGTTTTTTTGTCTGTCATTTGGAGTACCTTACAGATGTTTGATGCTTTATTCCTGTTTGTTTATATGATTTTTATAATAAATTACTTTTACCAATCAAAAGTTTTTTCTGCTGTTTATAAATATTTTTCTTTAGAATGATGTTTTCGGTAGAGTGGCACGAATAAAACCACAATAATCAGTTTTTAAGAAAATATTTTTTTGATGGTTTTATCCTCGTGGCAAGAAGACTCCTTTCCTCGCCCCGCAGGGGCAGGGAGTGAGATGAATTGCCTCTTGTCCACTGGACATCCTCTCGTCAAGTATATAAACTCAAACATATCCTGCACTCCTATGAGCTTGTTGATGTTCAAATATCGTATATATCCTTCTAGTAAACAGAAGATAAAAATCATTAATTCTCTGAAGATTTGAATATTAAAGGTATGACTCAAAATCATTGGTTGGCTAAAAGCATAAGTGATGCTTCTTGGAGTGCTTTAATTAGAAATTTGGAATACAAAGCTGTCGCAAGCGGTTCTAAATTGGTGAAAGTCAATGCAAGGAATACAAGCAAAACCTGTAGCAGATGCGGAGCTATTGTAGAGATGCC
>CAYQKJ010000009.1:0-11778 GCA_964418195.1 uncultured Methanosarcinales archaeon
GTATATAAGGGCAGGCATACAGAGCTTGTGTCAGTTTATATTTCTCAGGATTATGATTTGAACAAGGTGATTAATCATTTGTTGCAGGAGCAGGGCACTGCCTCAAACATAAAATCCACTTCTACAAGAAAGAATGTAATAGATGCTCTTGAGAGAATGATTCAGCATTTGAGGCTGTATAACAAAACTCCTGAGCATGGGCTTGCTGCTTTTTCTGGAAATGTGGCTGAAAGAGAAGGGCAGAGCGATGTGAGAGTATGGAGCATAGAGCCTCCTGTTCCACTTAAGATAAGAATTTATAGATGTGACAAAACGTTTGTTTTAGATCCTTTAATGGAGATGCTTGAGGCAAAAGAGTCTTACGGCTTAGTCGTCATGGATAGAAGAGAAGCTACAATTGCTATGCTGAAGGGCAAGAGCATAATTCCATTAGTAAAGACCCGTTCAACAGTTCCCGGAAAGTTCAAGGCAGGTGGTCAGTCGGCAATGAGATTTGCAAGATTAAGGGAAGGGGCTGCCAAGGACTTCTACAAAAAGATTGGAGAATATATGAAGGAGCAATTCTTAGGCAAGGAGTTAAAGGGCATAATTGTCGGCGGTCCAGGTCCTACAAAGTATGATTTTGTAGAAGGAAACTATATAACAAATGAGGTGAAAAAAAAGATAATCGCCATTAAAGACATCACATATACTGATGCATTCGGGCTTAATGAATTGCTACAGAAAAGCGAAGATGTTCTTTCCCGAGAAGAGATTATGGATGAGAAGAGGACTATGAACAAGTTCTTTGAGATGCTGGCTAAGAATCCTTCAAAACTCTCTTACGGGGAGGAGCAGGTATGGAACAGTCTTAGTGCAGGAGTTGTTGACACTTTGATTCTGTCAGAAACAATTTCTGACGAGAAGATAGAGAAATTTGAGAAGGAAGCTGAAAAATTTGGAACTGAGGTAAAGATAATTTCAGTTGAAACTCCAGAAGGGGTTCAGCTAAGGGCGATTGGCGGCTTTGCCGCGATACTAAGGTATGAGATACATTCTTAAAATAATAATCAAATTCATTTGAAACTTTATTCAATAATTTAAATTAATATAAAATTAATAAGTTTTAATTTAAAATAATATAATTTTTAAAATAATGCGGTTTCAGTAAATATCTTTGATTCAACATTTTTATCGATTAAAATGGAACAGAACGTTGGGCTTTGCAGAGAGCCTGACCTTGCCATGGTCAGGGAAGCATTTTTAGAACTCTATTCTGAGAAGGATTTTAATTTTAAAGTGATTGTCAAATACAGCAAGAGAATGAAGGACTATAATGCAGGGCTCTCGTTCTATAAGTCAGATAAAAAGATTGTATTCAGATTCGGAGAGAAGTGGCATTCTGTATCAGCAGAGATAAAGAAGGGGCTTGTGCAGGAACTTCTTTTAAAATTATTCGAGAAGAAAAAATCAAAAAAGCAGACTGTCAATATGGAATTGTATCACAAATTCATCAAAAACGTTCATCTTGCAGTCCCAAAAACAAAGATAGATACCCTGCTTGAAGAATCATTTGAGAGGGTTAATGAGGAATATTTCAACGGACTTCTGGAAAAACCTAATCTTGTGTTCGGCAGCAGTTCATTCAGGAAGCTTGCAGGCTATGATTACCAGAACGACACCATAACAGTGAGCACTCTCTTTAAGGACAGCAGTAGCAGGATTCTTGACTATTTGATTTATCACGAGCTTCTGCACAAGAAGCTGAAATTTGTTTACAAAAATGGAAAGAACTATCAGCACACCTCTGACTTCAAGCACATGGAAAGGAAATTCAAAAATGCTGAAGAGATTGAGAAAGAGATTGACATTGTTCTGAGAAACAAAAAGAGGAGCCTCAGAAAGAGTGCAAAAAATGATTCAAAAGGGTTCTTCAGCTCCATCTTCAATTTCAGATGACAGTTAGATTGCTGAATAAATTTTAAATGATTCCTGTGGAAAGCATTTCTCAAAAAAACAAAAGTTTATTAATTCTTAGAAGGATTTCTACCCATAACTGTCCATAGCTGCAAAAGCATAAATATGGAAATAGCATAATGGAAAGATGTAAAGAAATAGTATAATGCAGAGATGTAAAAATGGATGAAAAAGCAAAAAAGCCAGAGGAAATGGCAAGAGTGCCTTCAGGCTCTGACGCGATAGATGCCTTGCTTGACGGCGGCTATGAGAAAGACGTCATAACAACTATTTACGGCCCTGCGGGCTCTGGAAAAACCAATCTCTGCCTGGTTGCTCTTTTATCAATTGCAAAGAAAAAGAAAGTCATTTATATAGACACAGAGGGCGGCTTTTCTGTGACAAGGCTTAAGCAATTGTGCAACAATTCAAAGGCTGTCCTTGAAAGGACATTTTTCCTTTCTCCCACAAATTTTAATGAGCAGAAAAGGGTTTTTGAAAAACTAAAGGACTATGTGGATGAAAATATAGGTATGATAATCGCTGACACGATTTCAATGCTCTACAGAGCGGAAAAGGGAGATGAGGACATAAAAGAGATAAACAGAGCTCTTGGAAAACAGCTGAATTATTTGGCAGAGATTGCAAGGAAGAAAAATATTCCTGTACTTGTTACAAACCAGGTGTATTCTGACTTTGAAAACAGGGATGCCATAAAAATGGTCGGCGGGGACATATTGAAATATGCGAGCAAGTGCCTCATAGAACTTCAGATTGTAAATGGAAAAAAGAGGGCAGTTCTTAGAAAGCACAGAAGCCTGCCAGAAGGCAGGGAAGTGTTCTTTGAAATAAGTAATAATGGAGTATTCCTGTCTAAGGATAAAGAAAGAAAGGGCAGAAGGGGCTTCAGGCTATTCTAAATGTGATTTTCTGAGATTATCTTCTAAAGAAACTCAAATTCAACACCATCGCCGTTCTTGAGATTGAAGTATTCTTTTAGATTTATTGGCGCAATTATCTCAACGATTCCTAAAGCAAGCTCTTTGTATATCGACCTTTCAGGGATTATAAGCGCTCCGCTTAATTCATGTTCTATGATTATTTTGTAGCATTTCACACTGTCAAACCACTCTTCCTCCCGGTAAAAGCCTTCAACTATAATCGCTTCTAATTTTGAGAAATCCAATTTTTTGAGATTTTCAATTTTTAGATTGAGAGTGCCTGAATAAGGGACAAAGTCAAGTTTTTCATAGAATCTCTGCTTGTATTGAGGCATCTGGATGTATTTTCCTGCCCTGCCGGTTCCTTGAACAACTGTTCCTACAATTGTTTTTTCCAGCATTTTAACTCTAATTTGTTATTTATTTGTTGTTTCTTCTCCAGTAAAACAGATATTCCTGGGCATAGCCAGCATATTTTCCAAAATATTCCCTGCCGAAATCCTCTATTGCCTTGTTTGAAGCCTTTTTCTTATTCTTAAAATAAAGTTCCTGCATCACCCTCTTTATCCATACATCAACAGGAAATGCTTCTGTAAAATCCAGTGAAAAAAGCAGCACGCAGTCCGCAACCTTGCTGCCGACTCCTGAAAATCTCATCAGTTCTGACCTTGCATCTTTATAAGACATTTCTTTTATTTTTTTGAAAAAAAATTCAAACGCCTTGTTGAAATCATTGCTATGCTCTTCCTCTGCAACTTCTGAAATCATTCTCATCATTTCAGGAAAGAATCTTGCCCTAAAGCCAAAGCCGCACTTTCTTAATGAATGTTCAAGAGAAGAACATGCTTTAAAATCATTGGGCTCTGGAAATGAATATGAAGAATAATTGTTGAGAAAGATTTTTTTTCCAAAAGCCTTTGAAAGTGCATTCAGATTTCTTTTTATCCTTGGAATGTTTGAAGCTGCAGAGCATATATAGCTAACAAGGCATTCAAAAGGCTGCTGCCTCACCATCCTCAAGCCACAGGCTGCCTTTATCGCATTTGCTATGTTTCTGTCCTTATTAATGGTTTTATTGATTTGTTTCAGATTTATATCAACAGAGAAATATTTTCTCACAAAATCAGGACTTATCTTCTTAGAAGCAGCATATTCTAGTCTGCTATCTTTCTGCCTTACTTTTAAAATTAAATCATTTATTGTTATGTAATACCATCCTTCAATAAAATCCCATCTGAATATCTGTCCGCATTCAACTGTCCTCTTCAGGTCAAAATCTTTTACTGCTATGCTTTTCACATCTATGCTTTTCATATATTCCTCAGTGTTTTCAGTAAATTTAATAAATTTTGCCAAAATCTTAATAAGCGCATAGAAATTATTAAAATGTGCCGTCAAAATTAAAATCTGTTGTTAAAATTGAAAGATGCCATTAAAGCGTGTTGGGACAATCAATAGATACAGCGCATTTGATAAATACGAGCAATTAAAAGAAGAGAAGATTAGAATAAAATGACAGAAGATTAAAATGACAGAACTCCTTTATTTTAAAGATTGTTATCTGAAAGAATTTGAAGCAAATGTCGAATCTGTCGAAGGCAACAAAATAGAGCTTGACAAGACTGCATTCTATCCTGAAGCAGGAGGGCAGCTGACTGACCTTGGAGAGATTTTTTATGAAGGGAAAAGCATTAAGGTTACAATGGTAAGAAAAGAAGGCAGCAGAGTAATCCATGAATTGGAAAAGCCAGCAGAAGAGATTGGAATAAAGCAGGGCTGCACAATAAAAGCTTCTATTGACTGGAACAGAAGATATACCTTTATGAGATACCATACTGCCTGCCATGTGCTTTCTGCGGTTATAACAAGAGAAGAGCCTAGTGTCGACATAACAGGCAACCAAATTGCCCTTGACAAGACAAGGATGGATTTCAGCCTTGAGAATTTTGACAAAGAAAAGATAAAGCATTATGAGGAAGAAGCCAATAAGGAGATAGCAAAAGCACTTCCTGTGAAAATTGAATTTCTGGAGAGGGAAGAGGCATTCAAGATTCCTGGGCTTGTCAAGCTGAGGAAATTATTGCCAGAATCATTAAAGATAATCAGAGTAGTTACAATAGAGGGGCTTGACCAGCAGGCCTGTGGCGGAACACATTTAAGAAATATTTCAGAAATAAAAGGCATTGAAATAACAGGCACAGAGAACAAAGGCAAGAGCAACAGGAGAATATATTTCAAGCTGAAAGAGTGAGAATCAAAAAAATCATTCAATAAGAGCCTTTAGTGAGAAAGATGGTTGAAGGCACCAGAAGGGAAAGAATAGCAGAAGAATTGAGAAAGCACTGGATGAGCTTGAGAGCATTATCTCTATGCTTTGAATGTCCTGAAAAGATTATTGCCGAGGATATAGCACACATCAAGAAGAGCGTTTTTCCTCAGGAAAGGCTTGTGAAAAAGCCGGCAGAATGCCTCAACTGCGGCTTTGTATTCAAGGAAAGGGAAAAAATCAAGCAGCCATCAAGATGCCCAAAATGCAATTCAGAGCGCATAATGGCAAGCGTCTTCATGATTGTTGAGAATAAATGATTAAGAACAAGTGAAAAAAAGGTAAAAAATAGATGAAAAAATTAAAATAAAAAAGATAATGAAAGATGCCTGACTTATTTCTTATAAAAATCCTTTATCTTATTGTCAAGATAATGGGCATCGTCCAAGAGCTGCTTCATCTGCTTTCCCTTATGCTCTGCAAGCAGGGAATCTCTATTGAACAGACCAATAGCCAAAACAGTAAAAAATGTAACAACTGCACCTGCTGCCACAATCGGGAATAAAAAAGGGGTGCTGACATAGACAGATGCAAGAACAGTCAAAAAGATTGGTGGGCAGCTGCTTAGAACAGTCATGGAAAGTATTTCCCTGCGCATCTCAGGAGGCATCTTTTTGCTCAGATAATTTTCCATGGGCAGCAATTCAGATATATCAGCAATATCTGCTTTAGCGAAATCAAAGAGCGCATTCTTCTCAAAAAAATACTCTGCAAACTGTGCGGATATCAGCTCTGAAACAACATCAGAAATGCTATGCTCTCTATTGATAGCATTCTGAATAATAGGATTTTGCTTATAGTTTTCAAAGATTTTTTCATATTGCACTTTATCAAACTCAGTCCCGGATTTCTCTTTATATTTCTCACTCTCTTTCAGCATTTCCAGGAGAGTTTTTTTACTGTCTTCTGCCATTTTCATTTTGATAAGTAATTTGCTCCTTAAATATTTAATCGGTTTTCAGGCTATCATTTAGAGAATTAGTTGAGAATTAGTTGAGAATTACTGCAACATCATTTGGTAACATCATTTGTCTTCGAAGGTTTTTGTTTTGTAAACCGGTTCTATCTTTGTGATATAGTTCTGCTCTTTCAATTTGTTGAGCTCTTCTAAGAGTGATTTTTCCTTTTCCAAATCTGCAATTTTTATATGGTAAGTTCCTGTGAGGTATTTGTGCTTTAGCTCTATTCCTGATTTTTGCAGCTGCTCAAATACCTTGTCTATTTCTTCCTGAGTGTAAATCCCTGTATTTATCTTTATGAAATATTCTCCTTTGATTATGTTTTCTAAATTGTTTTTTCTGCATTGCATATCAAACACCTTTAATGATTTTGTATGATTGTTTATATTTTACCAGTATTTCTTTATTACCTCAAAAACCTTTTTTATGCCAGATTCTTTTATGTTAGCTTCCTTTTTCTCATAGGACTTTATCTTTTCCAAAATCCTGCTCGAGCCTCTTAATTTATTTACCATGCTGTCTGCCCTTATTAGCCCTGCTCCAAATATGCATGAATTATCATGGTTGTCTGGCGAATCAAGGTATTGGGCATATTTTTTCATAAACTCTTCAACCCTTTCTGCATCTTTATTTATTGAAAGCGCCAATGCAAGCGTTCCAGTTACATGCGGAGATGCCATTGAGGTTCCTGAAAGCATCCTGTAGCTATTATCCAGATAGCTTGAAACAATATCAACTCCCGGAGCAGATATGTCCAATAAATCATTCATATTGCTAAAATAAGCATGCTCGTTATTCCTGTCAACAGCAGCCACTGATATCACTGGCTCAAATGATGCTGGATAGCTGTAAATAAATGTGCCGTCATTGCCTGCTGCTGCCACAATCATCAAATTTCTGCTTGCTGCATAATAGCACATCTCCTTAAAGGCGTCTGAGGCTTCAGGGCTTCCAAGGCTCATGTTGACAATATGAAGATTGTTTTTCAGAGCCCACTCTATTGCCAGCATAACATCTGCTTCACTCCCTCCACCATCCTCATCCAAGACCCTTAAGGAATAGAGTGTTGAATTTCTCGCTATTCCGCAATTCCGTCCTGCTGCTATGCCTGCAACATGAGTGCCATGGCCATTCTTGTCTAAAGGCTTGCTGCTCTTCTCAACAAAGTCATAGCCCTTGTCTGCAGAAAAACTGTTTCTGAGTTCTGTGTGGGTATAATCAACTCCAGTGTCTATTATCCCTATTTTTATGCCTGAGCCAGAAGATGACTTTAATGCTTCATAAGCACCTATGTTCTCCAGATTCCAAAATCTTTCATCTTCTGCCCTTTTCCTGAAATAATAGTTGATGCCGGGCTTCATAGGCGGAATGCTTACCTTGTTTGAGAGCTCTATTGAAATTATGTTTTGAAGCGCATACTGGAAATTCCTCTCAAACCTTGCATCAGTTATCTTTTTGTATACATGATTTGCAATCTTTTTTGCATCTTCAGCAGAGCATTTAAGCGAAAGATACGGAACAAACTCATATAATGTGCATTTTCCAATACGCCTTAATTGCCTGCAAATGTCTCCCTTCTTTTTCGATTCTATTTCTATTATCAGCTCCAATTCCTCTTTCTGGCTGCTGCTCCCTATTTCTGAGAATAATCTTGTAATTTTCCATTGCTTCCCGTTGTTTTTCCTCAAAAAATCCGGCATCATTTTGGCATTATTCTTTTACAAAGAATTAGAGCATTTTCTTTTTAATAAGCCTTAACCCAAAAATTTCGAAAGATTTGCGAGGGAAAAATAAGGTATTTAAAAATATTGATTGTTGATGAAAGAATAATATCAAACAAACTACACTAATATAAAATAAATTATGCTAAAGATTTGATTTGCATGCCTGTCTTTTAGAGATTGCATCAGCCATTCTTATCGGCTCTGGCAGCCTGGCTTTCTCGTCTTTGAAACATTTTTTAACAATTTTTATTGCTGTTTTAAGTGAAATGTTGTTGCCCTGGCTTATGAATAACGGCTTGAAATTTTTTCTTTTAATGACAAAAGCAACTTTTTCATTATTAAGGTAAACATGATCTCTTTTCATTGTGCCGCACAACAGGCTTTTGGCAACTCCGATGCTTACAATACCAGAAACAATGGCAGCATGAGTGGCAAATCCTATTTTGAAAGGATGAAGAATGCCATTGGCATCAAACAGAAAAACATCTGGTTTTGTTTTCAATTTCTTCAAAGCTGCCTTAAAGCCAGGAAGCTCTCTATAGCTCAAAAATGTTGGAATATATGGAAATTTTACTTTGGTAATACTGTGTCTTTCCTCAACAAGTTCTAATTTATTGAAGTCAAAAACAGTGATTATGCACACACAATATTCTTTGCCATTTTTACTAAAGAATGCAGAATCAACACCGGCAACAAATTTTACATCTTCAAATTTTATCTTTTCATGAGGATTAAATTTCTTTGCAAGCTTGAGCTGCTCTTCTCTCAATTTTTTAAGATTACGCATTTTGACGATTATGCATTTTCATTAGCATACACTTTTCATCAGCATACACTTTTATGACTGTGCATTTTCCATATTCTCAACAAGCACTCTTATTTTTTGCATCAACAATTCTAATTCCTGTTCTTTGCAGTAGAGAATGGCATTTACAAAATATGCATTGCCGCCGCCCTTTCCAGAACATAATTTCAGAATCTCTTCATTAAAGAATTTTAGCAGGTTTACATGCAAATCTTTTGAAGTGAGCAGCAAAAGTTCTATGCCTTCTTCTTTGCTCTCTGCTTTTCCATTCTTCTCCTTTTTATCATCTCTCTTGTTCAGAAAGCAGACAATTGCCTTTTCAATGCATAGCTTAGAAGCGCACTTCACCAATACCTTTTGTTCATCATGTTCAAATGAGTGTGAATAAAAACTGATTCCATTTATATTTTCAGGTTTTAGCGATAAGACAAATTCTGATAAATAAGCATAATATTTTTCTTTCAGCGCTTCCTTGTCGAAAATCTGCTTCCTTACAAAATCAAAAACCTCGTGTTTTTCCTTTGCTGAAATTGCTTTTATCCTCCTGAATTCCCTGCTGAAATCAGAAACCTCTTTTTCTGCGTTCTCACCTGTTTTAAATCTTATTTCAAACTTTTCATTGCCTAAATTCTTGAAATCAGTTACAATAAATGCAACTATTTCCTTTGTATTCTTGACATGGGTGCCTGTGCATGCTGAAACATCTAAGTCCTTGAAGTCAAGCACTCTCACAAATTCATCTTTTATTCTGTCCTTCTTTATTCTCAAGCCCTTCTCGATAAAGGCATCAATCTCTTCTGGTTTGGCATAGCACACCTTGACTTCTCTTCCTTCTTTTATTATCTTGTTGGCAAGAGCTTCTGCCTTGAAGAGCATATCCCAATTGAGATTTTTTGTTTTTACAAAAAACACAGATTCTTCCTGCTCTAATCTTATCTTCTCAACGTCTATGCTCTCATTATGCTCTGCCATAATCCTTTTCAAGGCTCCAAAAAAGAGATGCTCTCCAGAATGCATCTGCTTTAGTTTTCTCCTTCTTTCAGCATCTATCTTTGCAGTTACAGAATCTCCCTGCTTCAGAGCCCCTTTTTCAACCCTTACCTTATGGAGCACCTCATCCCTGTCTTCTATCAGCTCTTCAACAAAACCCTTGAAATTGTTATTTTCTAATGTGCCTTTATCAGCGGGTTGTCCTCCAGAGCTTGCTCTAAAAGGGGTTTTGTCAAGAGCGACAAGCAGAAAGTCACCTTCCTGAGAAATTCCAGTAACTTTGGATTTCAATTCAAAAATATCATTGTCATACAGCTCAAACAGCTCTCTTTTCATATAAGTAAGAATTTGAATGGCATTTAATAAATTTTTGATAAATATTGAGCAATTTCTTAAGAGATTTTCAGAAAGATGCAGATATAAAAACCTATGTGAAAAAGTTTAAATATTATGATGTCTTTAAGAAGCAGGGAGGTGGGATTTTGGAAGAAAAACCTATTGGTAAGATAACGCACTATTACAACAAAATAGGCGTTGCTGTTGTTGAGCTAAAAGACAAACTAAAGGTGGGGGACGAAATCCACATCAAGGGCACAAGCACTGACTTCAAGCAGAAGGTAGAATCAATACAGGTAGAGCACGAGAACATCAAGGAAGCCAAGAAAGGAGATTCGATAGGGCTAAAAGTTACAGAACCGATAAAAGAGCACGACATTGTCTACAGACTCGGATGATTTTGTTTGTTAGATGTTTTTTAGGTTATTGGCATTTGCTGTTAATTTATGTTGCTAATTATATTTTTGTAAAAAAATTGAATCAGTTCTATTGGAAAGACGTTACTTTAGGATATTCTCTAATATTTTTAATAAAAATATCTTTAATAAAAATTTCTCAATCTCCTGACTGCATTGATTTTTTCTTTGTTTCCAAGCTTTGCCTGCTCAACTGCCTGCTTTAAAAATTCTGTATTTTCATCCATTAATGCCCTGTCAACAGGATAGGGAATGCCGTCCTTTCCCCCATGGGCAAAGCTGAATTTCGCAGGGTCTTTCCATGAAAGCTCTGAGCCATAAATTACTTCTGATATCAGAGCCAATGCCCTCACTGTCTTTGCCCCAAGCCCTTTTATTGAGATTAGCTCCTCATAGCTCTGTGGCTGGAACTCATAGGCTTTTTTCAGGGTTTCATAATTGAGCTTGTTCATTCTTGGTATGAAATGATGCTTAGGCATTGCAAGGTTTGGCATTGTGAAATTCATTGCAGGAAAGCCGAAATATTCAGAAAGTGTCTTCTGCCCTGAACTCTGCTCTGAATAGATTTTCTCAAAAAGCCCTATTATCTGCCCAGGCTTTTCCTTTGCCAAGTCCAAACTTGTCTTTCTAGCATCTCTGCTCTGCCTGGAAGTCATATCCAAAACCTCTTCCTTTCTGATGTCAGAGCAGATTGCAGAATGCGGCTCTTCCACAAAGCTTTCAAAGCCAGAAAGCCAGTGGTATCTTCTGGCATATTTATTGTTCAGATTCATTCCCTGCTGAATGATGCACCAGCTGCCGTTTTCTGCAAGGAAGAAATTGTGATGATACAATTGAAAGCCGTCTTGAATCAAGGAATTATCTACTTTCGCGCTTGTCCTTGAAGCATATTGAAGCTTTTCAATCTTTTTTGTTGAGATGCTGAATTTTTCACCTGCCTTGACTATTTCTTCAGGTGTTTTTTTTGATGCTTTGCCTTTTCCTCCTGCAACTATTATTCCATATTCTTCAGAATTCAGCGCTTCCTTCAAAGCCCCGCAGACAGTTGTAGTTAAGCCAGATGAGTGCCAGTCAAAGCCCATTATGCATCCAAATGCTTGGAAGAAAAATGGGTTTGACAATCTCCTGATATATTCTTCTGCACCATATTCTTCAACAATGATTTTTGTTATAGCACTCCCTAGCTTTTTCATCCTTGGAAAGAGCCATCTCGGACATTTTCCAGGATGCAAAGGCAGATTAGCAACACCGCTTCTTATCATTATATTTCAAGAGGAAAAAGATGTTTAAAAGTTTTATTTGAGCATGTCCAGTGGGCTGATAGATAATATATTGAAATTATATCT
>CAYQKJ010000010.1:0-11328 GCA_964418195.1 uncultured Methanosarcinales archaeon
CTTTTCCTGCAAAAACAGTCCATTTTCCTTCATGCTGTTTCAACATGTCTGGCAACAAATTCATATAAAAATCAATATAACTCTCCAATTCGGATCTTACTTTTTTATCTTCCATTAATGCCAGTAATTGAAATTAATATATAAATTTTTTCAAAATTGTGCTTATGTTGACTTCGGTAAAGCGCATATGTTATCGTTCATCTCATCTTTCATTTCATCGTTCATAAACTGGATGGGTTTTTAATTGGACGGATTCTAGCAGTTCTTTGATGCAATCTAAATCTTTCATATAATTCCACATCTCATCAACAATTCTTTTTCTCACTGCTGAAACTCCGCCAGAGAATAGCGAGTTTAAAAAGTTTGTATTTTTTATCTTCTCATGGCATTTCTCAATCTTTTCTGCAAGAACGTCTGCTTTTGAATTGAGGTTCTGCATTGCAAACTTGTAAATTTCTGAAGAACGCTCTGTGAAACCTTGCAAGCCAGAGTTTTCAAGATATTTTTTTGCTGTGCTGTCTGCTGAACTGTATTTTGAGCCATAGCTAGAAAGATTGTCCATCATCTCTTTCAAAAGATTTTTGTGCTCATGAAAGTGTACATTTTCATTTTCAATTTGAGATGCTATTGAAAAATACTCCTGAAGTTTCGGGATATCCTTTCTGAGATTCTTGACTTGTTCTGAAATATTTGCATAATTTTTCACTGATTCCTCTAATTTGCATTGCATCTCTGAAATCTGAGGCTCTGAACTCATTATCTTTACCTGCACTTCTTCCGAAGTGCTGCCTATGCTTCTTATGATTTCATAAATCCTTTTTATGTTTTCAATGTCTGCCTTTCTCTCTTTTGCATGAGCCAAATCCGTTTGTATGTCCCATGTCTTGATGAAATAGTCTGACTTCACAGCTTCAAGCAGTTTCTCAAGCTCTTCGGCGCCTGTTTTTACACTATATCCTGTCTTTTCCTTGAGCAGCCAAAGGTTTTTTGAGAAAATCTCTCTTGTTTCTGAGATTTCAGGGTAATCAGCAAATTTCTCTGCAGAATATTTTTGTGCAATCTCATCAATTTTTTTCAATTCGTCAATGAAGGAGAATTGCTGCTGCCAGTTTTTCTCTTCAATGCTCGGCTTGTAGTTGAATGGATACTTTTTTGAAGCAAAACTAATAAGATTGCTTTCAATTTCTTTATTGAATTCAATTATTTTTTCTTTTTGCTGGAGGGCATCCAGGTTCCTGATGATTTTGGAATTAATTCCTATGCTGGTTTTATCGATTTCTGCGATTTTGGCATCCAGCTCTTTTGTGTCTGATTTGTCAAACGCCTTTAATATTCCAAGTGAAGCACCTAAGTTCTTAATCTGGGAATATGCAGAATTCAGCTCAGGGATTTTGTCAAGCGCATCAAGCATTCCACTCTGAAATTTGTCTCTTATCTGCTGGTATTCTGTTATAAGCGAACTTGTTTTCTTGGAGAACGCCGCTTTTATTTCCTCTTCATTCTTCTTTGTGACAGCCTCAAACTCTCCAGCAAACTTTTCAATATTCCTATCTTTAATATAATCCTTTATCTTTTCAATCAGTATGCTTTCAATTACACGTTCTGCTTTTTCTGCCTGGATTTTAATGTCCTTCAGATTTTCAAAGAATGAGTATCTGCTTGGCAGCTTTTCCAATAGCCTGAAATTTTCAACAAGCCCATCTGTACTGCCAAAGCCGGCTTCAATTTTCCTCAAAATGCTTTCTGACTCTGACTTATATTTTACCAAGGAATCCTCAACTTGCTCAATCTGTCCTATCACAGTTGAGAATTTCACAGCATCTGAAATAAGAGAATATATATTTGCTGACTGCTCTTTCAAATGGGGTTTTATTATTTCAAATGCCTTTGCTACAGAATCTTCTGAATTGATAATGTAATCAAAAAACACCACTGCCTTCAGTCCCATTTTGTCTGAAAGCCCATCAATCCTGTATTCCTTGAACCACTGCCTGAAATTGCTGAAGTAGAATGAAGACGGCATTACATATTTGGGATTTGAAAGCATTTCACGAAAACCAGAACTTAAACCACAGCCATAACCTGAACCAGAACTGCTGGCATCCTCTTTTTCTGATGCAACTTTTAATGCAGTGAGCTTTTCCAGAGTTTCCAAATCCGCATTCAGGAAATACTGTTCAATCTTATCAGTTATCTGCTCTGTGGAAATCAATAATGTTCTGTCAGAATCGTTCTTTGTAGCATTATTTTCAGCATTGCTTTGTGTCAATCCAATATAAAAGTCAAGCATCAGTAGGAATTTCATATCAGCATCAGTGTCAAATGCATTTATGAGCTCTGCATCATCGAGGTTTTCAACAAGCGTCTCTAATAGCAATGGCTCCCAAGGATTTTTAAATCTATTAATAATTTCTTTGTCAAGCTCTTTTTCAGAATTTGATAGTATTGAATATATCTTTTTGAGCTCTGCGTCCATTGAGAAATCTGTCCTTTTTTCAAGCACATCTTCAGAACAGGGAATGCTCCAGCTGTTCAGCAATTCAGCTAATGGGATTGTAGTATCTTTGCTGTCAAGAATTTGCTGAAGCTGGGTGTCAGGACTGTTTTGCATGTTTTCAGATGCTTCATTAGATTTGCCTTTTAATGGGCTGAAAATTTTCTTTTTATTTTGTTCCATCTGTGCTTCAGCTGTTTCATCTTTTTTTCCATATAATTCCATCAGCTTTTGTCTAAGGTATTCACCCATATTTGCAATCCTCAAAATATTTTTTCTCAATATGTTTTATTCAGTATTGTATTTGTTATTTGGCACATTTTTTGCATCAGGGATTTATGCGGTACTTTTTTGCAAAGTATTGGGCATGCTCGCTGGTATAAAATCTCTGAACAAAATCTGCAACTGCAGTTTTAATCTCGCTTTCAGAGCCTGAGCGCTCAAGCACTCGTATCTTTAGCTCAAGAAGTTTCTCATCTGTGTTGCTGCCCAAGATGGAAACTGTGTTGCATATTTCCAATGCCCTTTTGTAATCTGCCTCTTTCATGAAATATCCTGAAAGGCGTTCTGCAGAATCAAGGGTGGCAGTGTACAATACGCTTTTTGCAGGGTTTTTTATCAGGTTCAGAAGTTCATCTGTTTGCTTGCACGCTGCTTCATAGCTCTCATGCTCAGAGTTTATGCAGGAATTCTCAAGCATGGCATCAAGGTCTATGTAGCTTTTATTTTCAATCAATGAGAAAAATAAGTCCATGGCTTTGCTTCTGGTATTTTTCTGCTTTCCAAGCGCAAATCCTTTTATTAACTGGAATTCGCGCAGCATCCATTTTGATTCCTGGCTTTCTGAATTTTTAAGCTCATTTTCGTGAGATTCTATTTTGTTGATTGCAAGTTCAGGACTTTTGCTTAAAGTATATGAAATTGCAATTCTTTTTATGACATCAAACTTCTCCTTTGCATACTTCTCTTTTGAATATTTCTCGCCTTTTTCAGATGTTTCCTTTGGATTTGCAATGCCCTTCAGCGCTTGTTCATAAGCATTGATTGCTTCAGGATAATTTTTTGAGAAATAAAGTGTTTCTGCTTTTGTCAATAAGTCCTTAAGAGGCATTTCTTGAGATTCAGGGGATATTTCTTGAGGTGCTTCAGTAATTTTTTCATGCTCTATTTTTTCCTTGTCAAAGCTGCCATTTTGCTGTGATTCCTGTAGATTAGATTCTTTTGCGCTCTGTTTTGCGCCCTGCATCAATTTTTCCAAAAATCTGCTGCCTGGTTTGAGCTGTTTTTTTTCTATTTTTTCTACACTGTATTCTAAAGCGTGTTCATACTCTTTTCTGCCATGTTCTTCTCCATGCTCTGAACTTTCTTTTTGCTGCTGTTGTTGTAGCTGGCTTTCTTCTTTTGCAGATTCAGCTTCTTTGGAAGGTTCGCCCTTTGAGGATTCATCTTGTGAATATTCCCTTTCTGAATCAACATTTGATTCAGCATCTGAATATTGCTTCAGGATTTCCAGGATTTTTTTTCTTGACATTATGCTTTGCCCCTCTCGCCATATTTTGTTATTATTTTTTGAATATTTTATGGTCTTGTTCTGGTTGAATTTTTTATGCGCCTGCTTTTTATGTTCCTGCCGAGTCATCTGAGCCGTGTGCTCTTAAGCTGAATCTTATGTCAAGGTATTCCCTGCCCAAAGAGCTCATCTCTATTGCAGAATCGTTCTTTTCCAGCACATACTCAGCTATTAAAAGCCTCCAGTCAGATTTAATCAATTCTATGAGATATTCATTCCCTGAAGGCGTGTTGTTTTCATTTGTACGGTTTTCAATTGCATTGTTTTCAAGTGGTTGATTTTCAATGGTTTTATGAGAACTGCACCATGCCTCGCAATAAGTAAAGTCGCCTTTGTTCTCTGCTGAAAAAACAATTCTGGCATTTTGCGAGGCATTGTCTTTCAGGAATTCGACCAGTTTGCTGTAAACCTTGGCTATTGATTTTGTGGCGAAAACCTTTTCATTGCTCAATGCAGAATAATTAAATTCAAGATTCTTGAAGTTGTCCTTGTATATTTTTGGTATTATGCTTTCAAGCCAGAACTCCTCTTTCTCATCATTTCCAATGAAACTATCAAATGCAGAGTAGCTGTTCAGAAGCAGTTTCATCAGCTCTCTGCTATTGCTGTCAATCTCTTTGCCGCTGCTTGTTTTGCTGCCGCTGATTTTATGCGCTATTCCAAAGACATTTTCTATTTTCTCAATCTCATTTTCCATCAGATATATCAGCTTCTCGTTTTTTTTGACAAAAACTTTTTTCCTGTAGCCTTTCAGAGTTTCTAGCATCTTGTCCATATTTCCATTCATATCCTCTGCTATGTAGAAGCTCAATCCTTTTATGTGGAGCAGTTCGCCGAGATTGTCGCAGTAATCCATCATCATGCTGCTCATTGCGGCAAGCTGGCGCTTTATTATTGAAATTGAGTCATATGTAATGCCTAATACAGAGTCTATGCTTGAGAAGTCTCCGACTCTCTTGGAAAAATTTGTTTGCACATGTATTTCATTTTCTTTGTCCTGCATTTTTTCTTCTTCATTCATTTTTTCTGAGACGAATCTTGAATATGCCATCTTAATCTCCTTCATTTCATTCTCAACACATCTTCATCCCATTCTCATTTCCTTCAGTTTTATCTTCATCTCGCCTTCATTTCCTTTCATTTAATTTTTATCTAATCTTTACTTCATCTTCAAAATGTTTTTAGGCAGTCCTTGGTCATGTCAACAGTTCGCCATTTGCTTTGTCTGCCAATGGCTCGCTCTTGAGCACATTTTATTCCACTACTTAATCATTCCATTATTTTATCATCCAGCTTTGAACCAGCAACCAAAAGATTGGTGGAATAAAATGTTTTAACACTCTTGGGCTTAAGCATTATTTGCATTGCCCTCTTTTTGTTGCATAATCTCCTCAAATTTTTTCATTGCATAATATTCCCTTTCCAAATGCGATGCTTTTCTGTTGATTTCTGCCTGATGAGACACCTTTTCCTGGTCAAGCTTTTCCTTGTATTTGTTCTCAATTGCAGCGAGCAGCTTGTTGATGTCTATGGGCTCGCATTCAGAAAGTATCTTTGCCTTTCTCTTTTCATATGAGAGATTGTTTGAAGCGTCAAAATCTTTCCTGTTCCTCGCATCTTCCAATAGGTTCCACATTGCTTTTGTAATATCCCTTGGGCTCAATGTTTCTTCATATTTCTTGCAGAGTTCAGCAGCCCTCACCCATTCTGAATCCCTTATCTTCATGTAATCGCCATTTATCCCCTTTTCAAGCTTTATCTTAAGAAATGCTACATATTCGTCAATAGTTTCAGGGCCGGGCACTTTGAATGGCTTCTGCCCTATTCTCTCGCGAGTTGCCTCGTCCATCTGGTCAGGCATATTGCTCGCCGAGAGAATCAGATAATTCCCGTGGTAGGCAGTGTCAATTCCTTCTATCAGCTGGTTGAGATACATTGTCAAAGCCCTGTCAATTGCATTGGAAGTGTCATCAGTCCTGCTTACCAGGAAAGTTTCTATGTCGTCTATGAATATCACTCCTATGTTTTTTGGGCTCATGGCTTCTTTTGTCTTTGCCTTAAGCACAGCTTCTGTTTCGCCATACCATTTACTCTTTATCGAAGAATCTATCGTCACCCAGACAAAATTCTTTTTTGTAATCTCTTGCAGCTCAAGCATATAATTCCTCATGGCAGCTGCCAGGCTTGTCTTTCCAGTGCCGGGTCTTGCATACAGAAAAATGCTTTTCGGAATCTGACTAATCTCGCTGACAGGGTTCTTCTTTAGTTCAGCATCATATTCAAACAAATCTTCAGCATATTTTCTTAGTTTAATCTTTGCCAGATTGTTGCCGATTATCTTGTCAAAAGTCATATAGTCCTCAGTGTTCTTGTCAATTGCCAATATTTCCTGCGTCTCAACAGAGCTTGAGAATCCCTTTATCTTGCTGTTGTTCACGCTCAGAACAATCTCGCTGACAGTTGATGCAAGCAGCGGATACTTGTTCCTCTGATATTTTATCTTTTCTTCAAGGGAGTTGTACATCACGCTCAAAAGCTTCTTCATCTGCTTTCCGCTTGAAGCGAGCCTGTCCAGAGAGTCTATGTAGGATGCTATTATCACTTCCAGAAAATTATCAGGGTCTCCGCCCTTTTCCTTGAAGTCAAGAAAATTAAGTTCTGTCTTGTCTTTTTTTGCATCCTCCCCGTTCAGGTTAAGGGAATTCTGCCCTTCGATAACTCCGGCATATGCTGAAAAAATATTGAGAAATGCATTAAAATCCTCAACCAGGTACTCCCTGTCAAGCCCTTTTGAAACCAGGTATTTCTGTGTGCACTCTCTCACTGCGCTGAATGTTGCAAGAAAGTTCTCTAATGAGAGCGCCGTCTCAAATGCTTCTGTTGAGGGCCTGCCGATTGCGTCCCTGTCCTTCTGCTTCATGATGTTGTAGAAATTGTACTGAGAATTCAATTTCTTCATATAATCCAGCCTTTCCCTGCTGAGAATTTTCTCATCAACCTTGAGTATTTCTTCCATATTTTTGCACCATGTGAAATCAAACGCTGTCCTTGGATTCAGCCATCTTGAAATTCAACTGTACCTGAGTTCAAATGTTGTGAAGTTCAAAGTGCTTCAACACGGTTAATGATAAAAGGCATAATGAAAAAAATAATAAAAAATCAATGTAGAGCAATCAATGTAAAGCTTATTGTGAGTTTCTTCAATCCTCAGTTTCCTTTGAGTACTTTCCAGGCTGGGACCTTATGTCTGTTATCTCTTCAGAGCGTGACTGCTCCTTGTCCTGTGTGAAGTACTTGCTGCTGCTGTTGTTTGCCCTGATGTCCTTGATTGTTCCGGTTTCAAACAGCTTTGGTTCTCTCTTTCCTACTGCTTCTATTATCAAATCCAAGTTTTGGCTTAGGATTCCTATGCCCTGGTTGAATGATGTTCCTATCTTGTCCATGTATTTTTGAAGGTCAACGCCGTACTGCACGAGTTTTGAGAATCCTACGATAACCCCCTTCAGCGCCTCTGCTTCCTCCACATAGAGTTCTCCCTGCCTCTTAAGGATGACTGAGTTGTCTATGGCTCTTTGTATCTGCTCTGACAGAGGGTCCAAAGTCTGCGTTATATTGTTGACAAAGATGTATTCTGTGTCTGCAAGCTGCAGCTCCAGATTCAGGTTGTTGTTATCTTTGCTTAGCTTGTCAATCTCAACTTCAAGCACATCTCTCAGCTTGTATTCTTTTTCCTTGTCAAGCTTTGTGTAGTCCCTTTTGTATTTTGAGATTTCATCGTTAAGCTCTGTAATCAAAGCATTGCAATCGTCAATCCTGTCGCTGAGCTCTGCCTTCAATTCCTTTCGCTCAAGGTAGTGCTGGTCAAGTTCTTCTTTTATCTGCTTCGACTCTGAAATCACCCTGTCAAAACTCTTTACTGAGGTTGAAGCTTCTCTTATCATCTTGTCAATTGTCCTTTCTCTTTCATTGTATTCCCTGCCTGTCAGCCTGTACCATGTCTTCTTCAGCTCTGTCCAGAACGTCTTCTTTTCCTCAAAGAGCTCTTTCAGCTTCCTGTCGTTGTCTTCAATCTTCTTTACATAGTTTTGCCCTTGTGTCGTGTATGTGCTCTGAAAGGTGCTGATTGAACTTCTGAAGTTCTTCGCCCTTTTGAAAAGATTCTTGTCCTTGTTCTCCATGGCTTTTCTGACAAAATCTGTCTCATATTCAACAGGCTTGACCTCTTCAACACTCTCTGATTTCAAAACTTCAGTCTCAACCTTCTGTTCAAGTTCTCCTCCCATTTTGCCTTACCTCCATCATATTTTTAATTTATTTTATCTATCATATCTTTAATTTATTTAACATATAATCATGCTTTTCGGCTATGCGCTTTTCGGCTATGCTGTGTTTTTGATTGTGGTTTTTTCATAACGAGTTTCATTATTCTTTGTCTTTCATTCGCCACTCTTTTTGTTCATGTTTTTTGTTCGTGTTTTTTCTTGACTTTTCTTATTCGCGTCTTTATGCTTCTTATTCTCTGAAGATTCTTTTTCTCATTTTAAGATTTCAAAATTCTTCCCTTTCTTTCATGGTTCTTTTTCCCCTTTCTCTTCATTTTCTTCTCTTAACTTTTTCATTCGTTTTATTTTCTCTATCTCTTCCCTGTCTTTTTCAATGAGCTCTGATGCTTCTCTGATTGTTTCATCGCGCTTTTCCTCGCTGGCTCTTTTTGAATAATCAGCAGAGCGCCTTATGCTCTCTGGAAGTTCTTCGCTGAATATTTTCGGGCTGACTTCTTTCATTGAATCATAATTTTCAATTATGGACTTGAGTTCATTCTCAAGATTCTCTGCGAGCGGAGTTATCTTTGAGGACAGCATGCTAAGTTCCTGCTTCATTCCAGCCAGCATCCTGCTGTAATCATCATATTTCTTCTTGGTGACATCATCTGCCTTGTCATAGCCCTCCTGAATCTTCTGCTCTGCATGCTCTATTGTCTTCTGGATGTCTCCCATCCTGCCAACAATTATTTTCATGCTTGATTCCAGATTATCCATTAGCGCTTCAAGCCCGCTTTTCTGCGGATTTTCAATCCCACTGTCTTTTCCACCATTGTATTTTCTGCTTCCGCTCATCTTTTTTCTCATGAATTCAGATTCGTATTCTGGCATTTTGTCCTCGTTTTTGTGAAGCGATATGAAACAATATTCAATCATGCTATGATGATGTTAATTCTACTACAACACTTTCAATCATATTTCCTCAAGTCTATCTTTTCAATCTGCTCTTCTAGGCTTGGAGCCCTTTTGAAGAGCCTTGGAAAAAAACTTCTGCGCTTCATGTCCAGCTCTTCAAGATTCTTTCCATCATAAAGGTGCATTCCTTTTTTGCAGGCAAATGATTTTGCCCTGTCAACAAAGTCCTGGTTTGTAACCACATATCCCAGCTTTGGATTTGCCCTTATCTCCTGCAGCACTGCGTAAAACTTTGCAACCTCCTCAAGCCCCACCTTGCCCTCTGAAAGGTATTTGCATTCCACATATCTTTTTCTTCCAAGCAGCGGCTTGCAGTAAATTATGTCTAACTGGCAGTCTCCTATTCTGACATTTCTCTCAACCCTGTAGCCGAGTGAATGGTATAATTCCTCAATCCAAATCTCAAACTTTTTTCCATGCGCATTATTCTTTCCATTTCCGCTGCTGGAATAATTGTTGTTCATATTATTATTCATCTTATTCTTGTTCGTCTTGCTTTATCCTGCTGATTTGCTAAGGATTAATGTCTCTAAGGGCTTATGTATATGTCCTTGACATATTCTGAAAGTTTTATGCTTCCCATTTTCTTTTTTATTCTGATTCCAGAGCCTTTGAACAGCTCAACTATTTCCTTGCTGTCAGCATTATTGACTATGTAATCTATGCCTCCAACCATTATTTTTCCGTCTTCATTCTCAAATATAGGCAGCTTCTGGCTTCCTGTCTTGAGGTAAACCTCTAATTTTCCTTCCTTGTTTTTCTCATAGTCCACAGTTGTCAGCTGGCTGACATAGCCCGGTGCTACTGGTTTCCTCATCGAAAGCTTGTCAAAAAAGTGATACTGGCTTTCTGCAAATGCTCCCAAAGTTCCTATGGCTGCCACAACAAGAAGAGTTTTTATCAGTCCCATTTTTATCACCTACGGCTTTTCAAAATAGCCCTTTATCTTGTCATAAAGGTCTTTGAGGAAGTTCTTTCCTTCTTCGACAGTGTCTTTTACCTTCTCCTTGACATAATCACCTATTATTGCGTTTTTCTCGTCGTCGCTGAATTTCTGGAACATCTGCTCTTTCTGTGATGAGTCAAGATTATTTGCCATGTCGTCTATTGTACCTAAAAGCGGGCCTTGAGTTCCCTGATATATTGAATATCTCCTGTCTTTTGTCGCGAGGTATTCCTCGATTTTGCCAGCGTCATTTTTTTCAATGACCATACTCAGCTCATAAGGCTTTTTGTAGAATCCTTCCTCAACTTCAACACTCTTGTATGCTGCTGGAAATATTTTCATCGCAGCTGTTTGAAATCCCTTGTTTATGTTGAGACAGTCTCCCAGCATCAAGGTTCCTGTTATGCCTGCCACGACAAGAATTGTTCCAACAACTTTTTTTGCATTCATAAAATCCCCCTCCAAACGCTTCCAAACTTTTGTTTATAGATAAGTTTGTTTCTAACAAAGTTTGTTTGTAGCTAAGTTTTATTTTATAATACTATCAGCAAGCAATTTTAATAAGAGTTTCTGGACCAAAACCACGATTCTTACATCACTTCTGAAAAACATTCGGTTTGGTTTGAAAATATTCCAGAATAAGCGTAAATATCTGAAAAACTTGCGCAAAGAATAAAATGAGAGAATGCTTGGAGTGTTTGATAAGAAAAGCTATTTAATTTGTCATTGATGATATATTAGAATTTAGATAATATCAGAACTTAGATAATATTAGAGCTTAATATCTGAATACAATATTCAATTTAAAATCATCTGCTTCAAAGAACTCTTTGCAAAACTCCGCTGCTTTTCTTGGAGGATATCCCTTACAACTGAATATATCAATATAAGCTGCGTTTGTTTGGTTTGCAAAATGCCCAGATATGAGACTACTTTCTATTAATTGCGTCATGGAAAAACCAGTAACTCTTGAATCTTTTCCAAAATTAACAACAACGGTTTCGCCAAACCTTTTCATATGAATTAAATCACATAATTTATGAACAAACTCTTTAATCTTTTCAGCATCCCTTATTATATC